>DXCX01000101.1 GCA_019115785.1 Candidatus Intestinimonas merdavium
TGGCGATGCGCTGCTTCTGGCCGCCGGAGAGCTGAGCGGGGTAGGCGTCGGCTTTCTCCTCCAGTCCTACCCGCTTCAGAAGGGCGGTGGCGGTGTCGTCGGCCTCGGCCTGGCCCATAAGCTTGGTTCGCACCGGCGCCAGAGTGATGTTTTTGCGAATGGTCATATTGGGAAAGAGATTGAAGTGCTGGAACACCATACCCATCTGACGCCGGATAGCGTCAATATCCACCTTGGGGGAGGTGATCTCCGTGCCCTCAAAGGTGATGGTGCCCTTGGTGGGGGTCTCCAGCAGGTTGAGACAGCGGAGGAAGGTGGACTTTCCCGAGCCGGAGGGCCCAATGACCACCACCTTCTCCCCGGGGTTGATATGCTCGGAGAGGTTGTCCAGCACCAGATGGGAGCCGAAGGACTTGGACAGGTTTTTAACGTCGATCACTTTGACGCAGCCTCCTTTCCATCTTGCCCTGGAGCCAGGTGAGAATAATGACCACCACCAGATACATGATGGCGATGCCGATGTAAGGGGGCATGTAGTCAAAGGTATTCCCGGCGATGCGGGCGGCCCGGTAGGTCAGCTCGGCCAGTCCGATGGTGTTGACCAGGGAGGTGTCCTTGAACAGGGTGATGAACTCATTGCCCAGGGAGGGAAGGATATTCTTGAAGGCCTGGGGAATGACGATGAAGCGCATGGTGTCCAGATAGCCCAGCCCCAGGGACCGGCCGGCCTCGCTCTGGCCCATGTCCACGCTCATGAGGCCGCCCCGGACGATCTCCGCCACATAGGCGCCGGAGTTGATGCCCAGAGCCACCACGCCCACCATAAACTTGTTGCGGCTGGAGGAAAAGATAACAAAGCCCCAGATGAGGATCTGCACCAGCATGGGGGTGCCCCGGATAACGGTCGTGTAGATCTTGCAGATGACGTTCAGAATGGCAAGGGCGAAGTTGCGGTGTCCCGGGCGCTGCTGGTCGTGGGCGGTGCGGATCACCGCCACCAGTACGCCCAGAGCGACGCCGACAATCAGGGCGCACACCGTCAGCTCCAGGGTGGTGACCAGGCCCTGAAGGTAGAGCTGCCAGCGGTCGCCCTCAAGGAAGGCGGCGTAAAGGCGTGGTCCGAGCCGATTGAGCCAGTCGATCAGACCTTGAAACATAGAAGTCCTCCTTCTCCCGTACTACGGGAAAAAAGGGCGGCCCATAGAGGCCGCCCTTTCCCGGTACTTGCTTACTCGGCGGTAATGTATTTGTCCACGATGGACTGGACAGTGCCGTCGGCGATCAGTTCGCTGAGCGCGGCGTTGACGGCGTCCCTCAGAGCGGTATTGCCCTTGGCAAAGCCAATGGCGTAGTCCTCCACGGCAAACTCGGTGTCCAGAATCTTCAGGCCCTCATTCTGCTCCACGAAGGACTTGGCGGGCTCATTGTCGATGACCACGGCGTCCACCTGACCGTTGACCAGGGCCATGACAGCCAAGGCGCCGTTCTCATAGGCGGTAACGTGATCCTCACCGTAGCCGCCGTTCTCCGGGGTATCGGAGCAGTAGATGTAGCCGGTAGTGGCGGCCTGACAGCCGATCATGTCAGCATTGGCCAGATCGTCCACGGTCTGGATGGGGGAGTCCTCCTTCACAATGACCACCTGCACACCGGTGGCATAGCTGTCGGAGAAGTCCATGACCTCCTCACGCTCCGGGGTGACGGTGATGCCGGCCATGGCAATGTCACTCTGGCCGGTCTGCACAGCGGTGAGGGCGGCGTCAAAGCCCATGTCGTCTACCACCAGCTCCAGGCCCAGCTTCTCGGCGATGGCCTGGGCAACCTCCACGTCAATGCCCTCGAAGCCGCCGTCGTCGGTGGTCATCTCATAGGGAGGGAAGGCGGCGTTGGTGGACATGTGGAGCTTGCCCTCCTCCACGGTGGTGAAAGCGGCGGTCTGAGTACCCGCGCTCTCGACAGGGGTGGTCTCCTCGGCGGGGGTGGTGGTCTCGGGGGCGGGGGTCGTGGCAGAGCCGCCGGAGCAGGCGGCCAGCAGGCTGAGGCTCAGGGCGGCGCCCAGAGCCACGCAGAGCAGTTTCTTCATGTTCTTCATGTTCATTCTCTCCTCTTGACCCTGTATGGGTCATTCATTGCGTATGATTATACAACAGTTGCCCCGGACTTTCAAGCCCTATTTTTTGATTTTATGTGAATTTATGCAAAATGAATAGAATATAGATGAATAAATGAATAGGCTGGTCAGGTTGGATAAAAGGGACCGGGCCGCCAGTCGGCGGCCCGGTCACAGCTAGCTGAGAAACTCAGCTCTGGGTGCACTTGTCAAAGAAGAAGTAGCCCAGGGGAGTGTAGTACATGCCCTGGATGCCGTCGGCCAGCATATACTTCTGGGTGTAGAAGTACAGGGGGTTGACCACCCAGTCCTGGCCCACCAGAATATTCTCGGCCTGATGCATGAGCTCCATGCGCTCGGCGGGATCGGTGGCGGCCTTGGCCTGCTGGATCAGAGCGTCATATTCGGGGTTGGCGTACTGGGCATCGTTGTTGCCGCCGCCGGTGAGCCACATATCCAGGAAGGACATGGGATCGTTGTAGTCGGCGATCCAGCCGTTGCGGGCGATGGAGTAGTCGCCGTCCTTACGGGTCTGCAGGAAGGTGGCCCACTCCTGGTTGTCCAGCTGCACGGTGACGCCCAGCTGGGTCTGCCACATGTTCTGCAGGGCCTCGGCAACGGCCTTGTGGCTGTCGTCGGTGTTGTAGAGGTAGGTGACCACAGGGAAGCCCTCGCCGTTGGGGTAGCCGGCCTCGGCCAGCAGCTCACGGGCCTTCTCGCAGTTGGCCTCGTAGTCGGCGTCGGTGGGAGCATAGTAGTCGCCGCCCACAGTGCGGAAGTCGTCGCCGGTGGCGCCGGCGGCGTCATAGACACCGGCGGGCACGTAGCCGCCGGCCTCGACCTGGCCGGTCTGGGTGATCTGCTCCACGATATAGGTGCGGTCCACGGCCAGAGTGAAGGCCTGACGGACCAGAGGATCGTCGAAGGGAGCCTTCTGAGTCTGGTAGCAGGCATAGTAGGTGCCAATGTAGTCCACGATCTTCAGATCGCCGGAGGCCAGCAGGCCGGCCACCTCGTCGGTGGGCATGCTCTCAATGAAGTCCAGCTCGCCGGAGTTGAAGCCGGACAGCATGGCGTTGTTGTCGTCCATCAGCTTGAAGGTGATCTTGTCGGGACCCAGGGAGTCCACGCCGTAGTAGTTCTCGTTGGGCTCCATGACGATCTCGGAGTTGGTCACACGGCTGGTCATCTTATAGGCGCCGTTGGAGATGTAGGTGGCGGGGTCATAGGTCCACTGGTCGTTGCTCACGATGTCCTCGCGCACAGGGAAGGTGGCGGGGAAGGCGCAGATCTCAGTGAAGTAGGGCAGGTCAGAGGTGATGGTGACCACAAAGGTCTTGTCATCGGGGGCGGAGACAGACAGAGTGCTGGGATCGGCGTACGCAATGTGAGCGGTCACGCCCTCAGGCAGAGCCTCCACGGGGTTGCCGTCGGCGTCCAGGGCCACCTCGACCACATTGCCGTCAGCGTCCACATACTCCTGGTTGCCGTTGGCGTCCAGCACGGGGGTGCCGTAGATGATCTCGCTGGCGCCCACCACGCAGTCGATCATGTAGCTGTAGTCAGCGGCAGTGGCGGGGTCCACCAGACGCTGCCAGGAGAACACAAAGTCGTTGGCGGTCACATCCTGGCCGTCGGACCACTTGATGCCATCCCGGAGGTGGAAGGTATAGGTGACGGTGCCGTCCTCGTTGGTCACCTTGTCGTAGCTCTCCGCCTGGCCGTAGCCCAGCTGGGCGTTGGTGCAGGTACCGTTGGAGCCAACGGTCTCGGTGCCGGAATCCTCCCAGCGCATCAGACCCTCAAACATGTGGTTGATCATGATGGCGCCGTCCACGGCGGAGTTCAGGGCGGGATCGATGGTCTGGGGCTCAGAAGCGATGTTGACGGTCAGCTCAAAGGCCTCGCCGGAGGAGTCGGTGCTGGGCGTACCGCTCTCAGAGGGAGCGGGGGTGCTGGCAGTGCCGCCGCCGCAGCCGGCCAGCAGGCCGAACGCGAGGGCTCCGGACAGAAGCAGAGACAGTTGCTTCGTCTTTTTCATGTTTGGACCTCCATCTTTCAATTTTGTATCGTTTCGCCTTTGGCGTGATACACGGTGGGTCCATGGCCACTGGCGTCCGCTTCGCGGACGCCAAAAGGCCATGGCCTTTTGTGAGGATAGCCGTATTATACCATAGCTGTAACAATTCTGTAAAGAATGTGTTTCAATACAGTGAAGTGGAATATCCCACATGGCTTTGCCGTGCAGGGCCACTTGGGGGGAGCTTATATCCTGGGCGGAGTGAATCCGCCCTGCGGCAAGGTTTTGGGCCTTGCCCAAAACGCTTGTGCGCCGCAAACGCGGCGGCTCACTTGCGCTCACGGGAGCACGCACCCGCTCAGCCCAGCAGGTGACAGGCGGCCCAATGGCCGGGGGCGTGCCGCCCACGCGGCCTTGCCGCGTGGGACCCCAGGGAGGATTTCACATCCTCGGGCGGAGTGAATCCGCCCTGCGGCAAGGTTTTGGGCCTTGCCCAAAACGCTTGTGCGCCGCAAACGCGGCGGCTCGCTTGCGCTCGCAAGCGCGCGCCCCCACTCAGCCCAGCAGGTGACAGGCGGCCCAATGGCCGGGGGCGTGCTCCTTGAGCTGAGGGACGGATTCCCTGCACTTGTCGGTGGCATAGGGGCAGCGGGTGTGGAACCGGCAGCCGGAGGGGGGGTTCATGGGGGAGGGGATGTCACCCTGGAGCACAATGCGCTGCCGGGTGCGGCTCACCTCGGGGTCGGGAACCGGCACGGCGGAGAGGAGGGTCTTGGTATATGGGTGGATGGGGTTGCGGTTGAGCTCGTAGCTCTCGGCCAGCTCCACCAGGGTGCCCAGATACATGACGCCGATGCGGTTGGAGATGTGGCGCACCACGGAGAGGTCGTGGGCAATGAAGAGATAGGTGAGCCCCAGATCCTTCTGCATGTCCTCCAGCATGTTGACCACCTGGGACTGGATGGACACGTCCAGGGCGGAGATGGGCTCGTCGCAGACGATGAACTCCGGCTTTACGGCCAGGGCCCGGGCAATGCCCACCCGCTGCTGCTGGCCGCCGGAGAACTCGTGGGGATAGCGATTGGCGTGCTCGGTATTCAGCCCCACCATGCTCAGCAGTTCTTTGATGCGCTCGGTGCGCTCGGCCTTGCTGGCGCACAGCTTGTGGATGTCCAGAGCCTCGCCGATGATCTCGCCCACCGTCATGCGGGGGTCTAGGGAGGCGGAGGGGTCCTGGAAGATGATCTGCATCTTCCGACGGTAGGGGAGCATGTCCACGCTCTTCTCACGGGGGACCGGCTTCTTCACCAAAATGGTGCGCTCATGCTCGGTGCCGTCCTTCTCCTTTACGGAGACGGTCTGTCGGGCAAAGGGATACTCATGCTCATAGATGGGCACGCCGTCATAGAAGATGGTGCCGGAGGTGGGCTCGTGGAGCCGGAGGATGGTGCGGCCCAGGGTGGTCTTGCCGCAGCCGGACTCGCCCACCAGACCCAGAGTCTCGCCCCGCTTGATATAGAGGGAGACGTCCTCCACCGCCTGGATGCCGGGGCCCTTCATGCCCTTGACGGGGAAATATTTGGTCAGATGCTCCACCTGCACCAGGACATCTTGGTTCTCACTCATCGCCGCTCACCTCTTGATTTTCAGCCTTGGGCCCGGACTTTTCCGCCTTCTCCCTTTCGAGCTGTTCCTGCACCCGCAGCCAGCAGGCGGAGCGGTGATTGTCTCCCAGTTCCACATAGGGGGGCATCTTCTGGAGGCAGATTTTCATGGCGTACTCGCACCGGGGAGCGAAGGGGCAGCCCTCGGGGGGGTTGAGCATGTCCACGGGGGTGCCCTCGATGGGGATGAGGCGCTCATAGCTCTCGGCGTCCACCCGGGGCATGGACCGCAGCAGGCCCATGGTATAGGGGTGGCCGGGCTTGTAGAAGATGTCGTCCACAGGGCCCTGCTCCACCATCCTGCCGGCGTACATGACGGAGACCTTGTCGCAGATCTCGGCCACCACACCCAGGTTGTGGGTGATGAAGATGATGCCCATGTGGGTTTTCTTCTGCAGGTCCTTCATGAGCTCCAGGATCTGGGCCTGGATGGTCACGTCCAGAGCTGTGGTGGGCTCGTCGGCGATGAGCAGCTGGGGGTGGCAGATGAGGCCCATGGCGATCATGACACGCTGGCGCATGCCGCCGGAGAGCTCGTGTGGGTACTGCTTCATCCGCTTTTCCACGTTGTTGATGCCCACCATCTCCAGCATCTCCATGGCCCGCTTGGCGGCCTCCTCCTTGGAAACCTGCTTGTCATGGGCCTTCAGGGCCTCGATGAGCTGGTTGCCGATGTTGTAGACGGGGTTGAGGCAGGTCATGGGGTTTTGGAAGATCATGGCCACCTTGGAGCCCCGGAGGGCCACCATCTCCTCCTTGGTTTTGGACAGCACGTCCTCACCCTCCAGGGTAATGGAGCCGCCGATGACCTTGCCGGGGGACTGGAGGAGGCCGATGATGGAGTAGGCCTCCACGCTCTTGCCGGAGCCGGACTCACCCACGATGCCCATGACCTCGTCGTAATTCAGGTCATAGCTGATGCCGCCCACGGCCTTGACCTCGCCGGCGGGGGTGAAAAAGGAGACATGGAGGTCCCTGACTTCCAGCAGCTTGCCGGTCTTTTCCTTGTTTTCCATACAGTCTCCTCCTCTCTTATTTCTTCAGCCGGGGGTCCAGGGCGTCACGCAGGCCGTCGCCGAAGAGGTTCAGGCACAGGATCATGAGGCTCAGGATGGCGGCGGGGATGAACAGGCGGTAGGGGTAGGTGGTCAGGCCCTTCAGACCATCAGAGCACATGGAGCCCAGACTGGTCATGGGGGCAGACACACCCATGCCCAGGAAGGAGAGGAAGGACTCGGTAAAGATGGCCGAGGGGATCTGCAAAAAGGTAGTGGTGACGATCTGACCGATGCAGTTGGGGAGCAGATGGCGCTTGATGATGCGCCCGCCGCTGGCGCCCAGGGCCCGGGCGGCGGTGACATACTCCTGCTGCTTGAGCTGGAGGATCTGACCCCGGATGAGGCGGGACATGGTCACCCAGTACAAAAGGCCAAAGGTGATGAAGATGGAGATGAGATTGGCCCCCAGCAGGGTCACCATCTGCTGCAAGAAGCCGTCGCCGGAGTTCTGGAACTCCTCAAAGATGGGCTTTAGGGTGGAGCCCAGCAGCAGAATGATCAGCACCTCGGGGATGGTGTAGATGATCTCCACGATGCGCTGCATGATGGTGTCCACCCGGCCGCCGCAGTAGCCGGAGATGGAGCCGTAGAGAGCGCCGATGACCAGCACGATGATGGCGCAGCAGATGCCCACGATCATGGATACCCGGGCGCCGATCATGGTGCGCACCATGATGTCACGGCCCTGGTTGTCGCAGCCAAAGACATGGGGGAAGACGAACTCGCCGTTTTCCATGCGGTGGAGCTCGTCGTTGGTATAGCCAAAGAGCTTGGGCTTGATGTCCTCGGTGCCGGCGGCCTTGGCCTGGGCGCGGATGGTGGCCTCTTCCACCCGGCTGAGCTCCCGCCCCTCCGCCTCGGCGGCGGCACGGGCCTCCTCCACGGCCAGCTCCGGGTCCATGGCGGCCAGGTCCTCCAGGGAATAGTGCCAGGGGTGGAGGTTGTTGGCGCCGGGGATCACCTGGTCATAGCTGTATGGCACGAGCAGGGGTCCCACAAAGGCAAAGAGGGCGATGAGGAGGATAATGACCATGGCCACCATGGCCACCTTGTTGCGGCGCAGCCGCCGCCAGGCGTCCTTCCAGTAGGAGACGCTCTCCCGGTCCTGGATGAAGTTTTCTTTCTCAGCGCTGCTGGCCGGCGCAAAGGCATCCTGGGGGAGGCTGTTCCAGTCCAGAATGTCGTCCACGTCGGGACGGAGGGAGCCCATGGCCCGCTTCCTTTTCTTGTCTGCCATAAATCAGTTCCCTCCCTTGGTAAGATTGATGCGGGGATCCACCAGCTTGTAAAGGAGGTCCACGATCAGGTTCATTACAATAATAAAGGCGGCAAGGAAGATGGTAGTGCCCATGATGAGGGGATAGTCGCGGCTCTGGATGGAGGAGATGAAATAGCGGCCCAGGCCGGGGATGGTAAAGACGGTCTCCACCACGAAGCCGCCGCACAGAGTGAAGGCGATCTGGGGCCCCAGGTAGGTGATGACTGGGATGAGGGCGTTGCGCAGGGCATGCTTGAAGATGATCTTCCCGTTTTTAAGGCCCTTGGCCCGGGCAGTTTTGATATACTCCTGGTTGATGGCGTCCAGCATGGCCGTCCGGGTCTGGCGGGAGAGGTAGCACATGGGATAGAAGCCCAGGGCCAGACAGGGCAGCACATAGCTCTTGGGCGTGCCGTCAAACATGGTAGGGAAGAGCTTCAGCCCCTCGACGCCGCCGGTGAGGATGTGCAGCAGCATGGTGGCGATGACGAAGCCCGGCATGGAGATGCCCAGCGTGCAGATCACCCGCAGCAGACTGTCGATCCAGGTCCCCCGCTTATAGGCCGCCAGGCAGCCCAACGGGACGCCCACCAGAATGGCCCACGCGATGGCGATGGCGCCGATGCCCGCCGAGATGGGGAACATATTGGTGATGATGTCCATCACGGGGCGGTCCTTCTGCATCTTAATGGAGTTGCCGAAATCCAGATGGGCCAGGTTTTCCAGGTACTTTCCCAGCTGGACGATGACAGGCTGATCAAGACCATACTTCTCGTTCAGGGCGGCAATGGTTGCCGGTGACGGCGTCTTTTCAGACAGCCATGGATTGCCCGGAACGGCATTCATCAGGAAAAAAGTGAGGCAGATCACGATGAACAGCGTGATCACGGCCATCAGCACTCTTTTCAAAATGTATTTTGCCATTTCTTCACATCCCACTTTTCTGTATTTTGTATACTTTTTAGTCTACAACAGGGGAAAATACCCCATGCACAGTTCCACATATTCTATACCATAAACTTTTGTCCGTCAAGGGAAATACTACTTCAAATTGATGGAATCTTTTTGGAATCCTGCAAGTGTGTTTCTATGGGAAACAAAAACAGTATAGTTTGTGCGCAAAAATTTCATTTCATGCGGCACTTTGTTGAGCTGCTGCATGAAAGTATGAATAAAAAATGCAAAAAAGCCGGCGGTCGGGGATACCCGACCGCCGGCGGCGGTGGATGGTGGATCAGTCGAAGCCCAAGCCCATATAGCCACGGCGGTATTCCCGCCAGGTCTTGGCCAATTCAGGGCGGTACCACTTGATCATGGCAAAGGACTGGAGATAGCTGCCGGTGAGGCCGTCCCAGAAGGGGGGCGTCCGCAGGTGGTAGCGGCGGGCGGGCATCTGGCGGGCCAGAAGGGCGGCGCCGCCGGCCTGGGCAGTGGGGGGCAGAAGGAGTTCCTTGACCAGTACTGTGTCCTCGTCCAGATACTCCGCGGCGGCCAGACCCCCTTGACCGGCGACAGTGAGGTGGAAGAGGTCGCCCCGCTCCATGCGGGAGAGTCCCTGCTGGTAGGCGATCAGGGCTTCTCCGTATGTGACGTGCAGGCTTCCCTCCAGCATCCGCTCCCGAAGGGCGCTGTATTGGGCGGGAGAGGTGGGAACTATGGCATCCTCAGGATTGGGCTGGGCCACCATGTCCCGAAGGAGCTCTACCTTTCGGGTGGAGCAGGCGGGCTCAAAGCCGGTGGTGGAAAAATATCTGTAGAGGGAGGGCTCGGCGGGGACAATGGTGACACAGTCCTTCCCCGACTCCTTGAGATAAAAGTCCACATAGTTGAGGATGAATCGGCCGTAGCCCTTTTTCCGGGCCTCCGGGTGGGTGGCCAGGGCGTAAATGTACGCCGAGGAGAGGGACTCCCCCTGGGGGAGGGTCACAGTCACCGGGAAGAGGTCCACCATGGTCCAAACCACCCCGTCCTCCAGCAGGAGGAGCACCTGGCTTTCCCCGGTGTGGGCGTAGAAGTAGTCGATGTAGGCGTCATCATCACCAAAGGCCAGCTTCCAGAGCTCCTTTTGGCGGGCAATCTCATCCGGGCGGGCGGGACGGATCTCGATCATGGGACATGCGCTCCTTTCTGGGGGGTATCCGGTGGCCTTACGCCAGGGCGGCGGAATATTTCTCCACCATTAGATCAGGGTAATAGGACTCCTTGGCCTTTCGGAGACCCTCCACCCCCATGTCGTCCTCGCGATTGAGGTAGCGGACCTGGGGATGGCGCTGCCGGACCCGACGGGCAAACTCCCGGTTGATCATGGCATAGGCCCCTTGAAGCTCACCATAGGCCTTTTCAAAGTGGACATCGTAGGTGTCTGAGGAGAGGAGATCCCCCATGGTGAAGGCTACCACCTCTCCATAGACCCGGATGAGTCCGCCCTCCAGGCCAAGGGCGTGGTAGTGCTCCATAGACAGGCGGAGGGCGCGTCCCTCGTCGCCCAGGTCCCGCTCCTCGGCCAGGCCCTCCCGGACCATGCTGCGGCGGTACCACTCCTTGTCCATAGCCAGACATTCGGGCAGGGTCTCGGGGGTAATGTCCTCGTAGACCCAGGAGGGGTTGTTTTCCACAAAACGGTTGATGTGGTTGCGCTTGGCGTGGAGCTTCTTTCCGCCCAGGTCGGCCAGGCGGTCGATGTCATAGAGGTAGTCGAAGCCGTCCCGGTCGGCCTGGAAGGTAAAGCGGCCGGGGAAGCGGGCGTCCAGCGCCTGGGTCTGGGGCTGGGTGAGACAGACCAGGCGGAAGGGGACGCCCCGCTCCGCGGCGTCGGCCTCCATGGCGGAGAGGACGGGGGTGATGTCGCCCGCGCCGGCGGGGTAGATGTAGGAATAGCCCAGGGCGCCCCGCAGGCGGGTCACCAGGAAGTCCCCCACCCGGGCGATCCGCTGGTCGTAGGCGTCGCTCCAGGCAAAGAGGTTGGTAAAGTTGTACTCACAGCCCCGGTAGTCAGCCCTGCGCAGCAGCTCATCCACCCAGGGCTTGTCGGTGAGCTGGGGCTTTTGAAATTCGATCATGGCAAATAACTGTCTCCTTGGGTATTCTTTGAAAGCAGTTTATCACGGCGGGAAAGATCGCGCAAGGGTTTGTTTTCCATGTCTACCCTCCAGTATAGCACGGCGGACCTCAGGTTAAACCTCCGAAATAGAAAAGCCGCGCCCCCTGGTGGGAGCGCGGACGGCGGACAAGGGTCCGTCAATAGCCGGGGTAGACCTGACTTTTCTTGGGCAGCACGATGGCGGCGATGATATAGAGCAGGATACCGGTGCCGCCCACGATCACCAGAGCCGCCCACAGCAGGCGGACGATGCTGGGGTCGATGTTGAAGTATTCGGCAATGCCGCCGCATACTCCGCAGAGCATGGCAGCGCCGTTTTCCGTGCGATAAAGCCGTTTGGGTTCCTCCATGATGTGTCCCTCCTTATCTGTCTTTTAGTATGCCAGATCCAGATGAAAAAATCTTTGCGCCAATCTTAAAAATAGATTAGGAATTGGACCAGAGGTCAGTTCTGGCCCTCCTCCAGATCCAAAAGCGTGCCATTTTCATACTTGAGACGGTGGACCTCGTTTTTGGTGATCTTCTGGATGTCGTCCATACGCATGGCCTCGGTAATGGTGGACACCAGGGTGTAGGCCACCCCATGGCGCTTGGCCCGGCCGGTGCGGCCGATACGGTGGACATAGTACTCATTCTCGTCGGGGACGTCATAGTTGAAGACCACGTCCACATCGTCGATGTCCAGGCCCCGGGCGGCCACGTCGGTGGCCACCAGCACCCGGAGTTCGCCCCGGCGGAACCTGCCCAGGGTCTTCTCCCGCACCGACTGCTGAATGTCGCCGTGAATGGCCTCGCAGGTGATCCCCCGCATACGAAGCAGGCCCGTGAGCCGGTCGGTCATGTTCTTGGTGTTGCAGAAGGCGATGGCCCGCTCATAGCCGGCGGCGTCCAGAATGCGGGCGGTGATCTCCGCCTTCTCGTTCCGGTCCACGTCGATGCGGTACTGCTGGATGTCGGGCTTGTTCTCCTCGTCGGGCCGGACGATGATCTCCACCGGGTCCCGCTGGTAGACCCAGGAGATGTCCATGACCTCCCGGGAGATGGTGGCAGAGAACATGCCCATGTTCCGGCGGTGCTTGATCTGGTCCAGGATGCGGGTGACATCGTGGATGAAGCCCATGTCCAGCATTCGGTCTGCCTCGTCCAGCACCACGGTCTGGACCTGGTCCAGGCGGACGGTGCGCCGCTTCATGTGGTCCATGAGGCGGCCGGGGGTGGCCACCACGATCTGAGGCCGTTTTTTGAGCTGGTTGATCTGCCGGTCGATGGGCTGTCCGCCATAGAGGACCACCGCCCGGACCCCCTCCTTGAATTCGCACAGGTCCCGCAGCTCGTTCATGATCTGAATGGCCAGCTCCCGGGTGGGGGCCAGCACCAGACCCTGGACAGCGTCGCTCTCCGGGTCAATGTGCTCCACCATGGGGATGCCGAAGGCAAAGGTCTTGCCGGTGCCGGTGGG
>DXCX01000102.1 GCA_019115785.1 Candidatus Intestinimonas merdavium
CAAAGCATACACCCCCTGTTATATTTGGTGTTCCAAGTATAACAGGTAATGCCGATATTTACTTGAATTCCTCTTGTATTTCAACCTTTTCTAAATTATATCGGCATTTCTTTTTCCTCGGCATTATTCAGATAGATGTCGGTATAGATCCCCTCGCTGCCGCCGTAGTCGGTGGTGCAGAAGATATCCGCGTCTTTGGGGATCTCCCGGCCATCCTCCCACTCATGATTCATGAGAAAATACTCGTCAGGCAGATATCCCATGCCCTCCAGACGGTACTTCAGCTCCTCGAATACCTCCTGCGCGGTGCGCTGGCCGGCATACACCTCCCTCCGGGGATCGTCCGGGGATGGCTCCCAGCGTTCTAATTCGATTGGTTTCATTTCGAACTCCTTTCCATTCTTGTACAGTTCCTGTGTTCAACGGCGGCGCAGCAGAGGCCGATGGCCTCTGGCTCCCGTTACCGCCCGCCCGCCGTTCCGAATAGCTTTTCCTTGTGGGGTGGGGCATGGACCTCCAGGAGATACCGCTCGTTGCCGCACTTGTAGAGGCATACGCCCCGCTGGGGGTAGCGAATCAGCTCAAATTCAGACGGCTCCAGCTGGAGGTTCTCCATGTAGAACTTCTTATCCACGCTGCCGGCGTTGAACAGGAACTGGTGGGTGGGGATGGCGAACAGGGGCCGGGTCAGTTCCCGGATGCCCGGCTGGTCGAAGTCCTCCAGATTCTGACTGGCCAGGATCAGGGCGGATTCCTTCTTCCTGACACGTTTCAGGCTGTTGCGGATGTACTCCACGGCGGTAGTTCATGGCATTGCTCATACTCCAGCGCCGCCCGGAACTTCTCCAGAAAATGTGGCTCCCCCTGGCCCTGCTCCTGGAGCACATACCCCAGGTCGTTGCCATCGTAGATCAGGTCCGCCAGATCCTGATACTCGTCCAGGCCGACGGACAGCTCCGCAAGAGAGCACCGGACTTCAAGCAGCCGGCACTCCTGAACTGTTTTGACTTTCAGCTCCCGCAGGGCCAGCCGGATCTCGTCCATCCGGCCCGCCTCGTCAATGGTGCTGTCCGGCAGGCACAGCCAAACGCCCTCCGGCACGGCGGGGGAGGCCAGTTTCAGCCGCAGGCTCCAGTCGGTGTCCGGTAGCTGGTCCAGGTTAGCCCCATCATAGAATTGCCTGGGCTCCTGCCTGGGGAGCACCACGAAACAGTCTCCAATGAAGATCCCCAGGTGGCTGTCCTCATAGTTCCATCCGATCTGCTCCAGATTGGCGTAAGGGATGAGATCCGGCCGGCCGGCTTCGTACCGCAGATAGGATTCCCCCAGCTGTTCGTAACTCCCCGCCGGGCAGATCACCTCGTAGTCCGGGAGGGAGAGCAGGAGATTGACGGCCTCCTTTGCCGTATTCGAGTCCATCTTCAGAATCGCCAGCTCCCGTTCCTCGCCGGCCTTTTCAGACAGCGCGGCCAGCTGGCCCCTGGAAATAATGGACGCTCCAAGCTGAGCCTGTTCCTTCACCGACAGCGTCTCCAGCCGATCTATGAGCCACTGGCGCTCCAAACTTTTGTTCTCCATCATGTCATCTCCATTCCGCTCATCTGTTCTGCCTGCTGTTCGGAAATGCCAGGGGAACTGTCCACAATATCAAAATGGCTCCATTTCCCACAGCAGGGGCAGGCAATAGTCCCCTCGAAGGCGGCGTCGATCTGCTCCTGGGTGACCACACCGGGTTCCTGACAGCACTCGTTGACCACAGTCACCAGATGGGTCGTCTGCAAGACCTCCGGCCGGTACCGACGGTTGAAGGGGACAAAGTCCACCCAGCGGGGGTTATCGAAGATGCGGTCAACATGGAGATGGAGGGCCTCCTTCCGCACTGCTCCGGCCGGCTCTTTCTGGTAATTGTGTTCCATGCCCCACTGGATCAGGGCGTTCAGAATCTCTTGCTCACCTTTCTGTTGGATCAGTTTCTCTGCCGCCTGACACCACACCTTTACCTCGATCTCTCCCAGCCCTGTCTTTACCCCAATCCAGCTCCCATGTCTTTTCTCGCGACCGGACCCGGTGCTGGTACTTTGGAAGACGCCATACTGCCACCGGAGATCCTCAAATTCCAGTTTGGAGAAGTCGATCTCCCGTAGATCCCGGATGCGCTGTCTCTCCATATTCAGCATGCTTACATTCCCTCCATCTGCGGCCCATACGTTTCCTGTGGTTCCTGAGATGGTTCTTGGAAGACCGGCAGATGACCGTTGTCCTTCCGGCGGAGCAGGCCATAGTCGGTGATGACCGCATGGCGCTCCTCCAGCATCCGCTGTCCGACTTGGGCGGCCTGGGGCGTCTGGAACAACTCCTCCGGCAGCTCCGGGTACTTCTCCCGCAGGACCACCGCCGCATAATCCCAGGTCGCGGCCACATCCAGACGGAGGTCGTAATCGTCCAGGCCGTGCATGAGCTGGAGAGCGTCCTGCAGGCTGGGATGTCCGGCCACAGACAGCAGGGCCTTGTATTTGATCCAGTCCGTTTCTTCCCAGGCACGTTGCTTTTGGGCAAGCGCCTTTGCGAATTCGCTGGCCATATCAATGCCGCCCTCCTGGTCGATGGCATTGTCAATGGCGTCCCGCAGAGCGGGGATCTCGCAGTCGATACAGCGGAAGGCGCACTCCTCCAACGAGGCTGCGTCCACCTCTCCCACCGCCCGCCAGATGTCTGCGTCCGAGGCGGGGAGGTTCAGGATGGCGGTTTTGTCATTGTCATAGCTGGGATCGCTGAAAAATCCCTTGCTCACCTCCAGCACCACCGGGGCGCTGGGGCGGGAGAAACAGAACATTTCACCCTTCCGATATACCTCTTTGAAGTCACCGCCCGGTTCCGCATAGCCCCGGCTGGTAAACACGCCGCCGTGCTCCTCCTGGTGCTGTTCCCCCAGCAGCTCCAGCAATCTCTCCCGAAAATCGCTGTCCTCCATGGTGTCCGCCAGGGCCATGGCCTCATCCGACAGCATCTCGCTCTCATACAAAAGCGCCCCAAGCTCCTGCGTGTCGAAGACTTGGGGCGCCAGAAGACAGATATCCGCGTTGAACGTCAGGTTGATGAGACGGGCGAGGGGGAAGGGGGTGGTGTGGTTCTTCTTTTCCATCTGCAGCAGGCCCTCCAGCCCCATGCGGTCATCCTCACTCAGTATGGTCAGTCGTACAGCCAGCAGATTCAGCTCCAGCAGATCCACATTCCGACCGATCATATCCGCCGTGATACCGGGATAGCGGATTCTGGTCAGCTCATTTTCGCACGTTTTGACATCCTGGACACGGGCTTTCTGGAGCGCGTCACGGAACTCCGCCTGAGTACACGGCATCGTCAGCACTGCGGAGGTTTGATAGCCCTCTGAACTGCCATTGCTGATCTCCACCTCGAAGATTTCCTTATCCAAGGGTCATTCCTCCTTCCTCCGGTTCTTCTCTCTGAATTTCGTAGTTGCCGGGGTCAGCCCCAGGCACGTCCCAGCCCACCATGCTCCCGATCTCCATGGCCTGCCGCTGGGCAGGGGTGACGCCCAGGTTCTCGTTCAGTTCATCCGCCAGCTCCACATTCCGCTCCTTGTCTCCGGTGTCCCAATCGGAGGGGTAGTAGCCGGACTCGCCCCGCTTGATACAGATGAGCTGTCCGGTGGTTCGCAGGGTGGAGAAGCACAGCTCCGGCAGGCCCTCAGCGACCTTGGGTGTAAACCGCTCCTGCTCGGTCTGGATGCTCCAGCTGTCGTCAAAATTCCAGAGGTGAACATACAGCTCACCGCCGTCCACCCGGATTTCCCGCTGTTCAAAGCCCTCGCCCCAGCCGTCCGACGCCTGGCCGGTGATGTAGTCCTTCAGCTGATCCAGCTCTGCCGGCGCGAGTCTGCCAACCACCTGGCACTCCGCCACGCCCCAGAGCTGGCCGTTCTTCTCCTCCACGGTGAATACCGCCGAGCGCACCTTGGAATCAACGCTGTCCTGCTTGCCATACCAGTGCATCAGGCCGCGCTCTTTCTCCTCCGGCATCCGCTCTTTGACCAGAGCCCCCAGGATCTGATTCTCATAGTCCAGCAACGTCCGGCCATCCCATTCCTCGCCCTCCTCGGATGTGTCGCCCCACTCGTCCCGGGGGTAAAAGTCGGCGGTCAGGGGCATATAGAGTTTCAGCAGGGTGGGCTCTGGGGGGTGGACGGTAAACCGATCTTCCCCGATGACCACCCCCAGCTCCCGGCCGTTGTCCCACTTCACATGGAAGGTGCCCAGGTCATCGATGGCTTTCAGGGTTCCCATGGAGCCGGGCAGAATGGGGTTCAGGTCATTTCCCATCTCTTTCAGCTGGATACGGCTACCCACGGGGTACTGCTCCCGCAAAAAGTCCAGCCATTCTTGTGGTATTCGATTCATATTCTTCCTCCCTGTATTTTCAGTTCAGTGTTAGACCGGCATCCGCCTGCTACATGTCCATCAGCTCACCAAGGTCAAGCGGTTTGCTACACTGGATCATGCCGGTTTCCAAGTCACCTTTCAGATTTCTAAGCCCAACCTCCGGATTCCCCGTGGGCATGTAGCACCACTGCCCATCCGGGTGATATATATAGACGTATTCAACCAACGGCCAGTTTGGGGCACTCAATTCCTCAAAGGTTTTGACAACAGCCTCACACCCTGAACAGCCGTCATCTCTCTGGTAGGCTACGGTCACCCCAGGCTGAGGGGCATTAAAATCGTGGTGCCCGGAGTCCGGGGCGAGCTTTTCGCAAAGGTAGTAGAGGTCACCCAGGGCCAGCAGAGCATCTACTTTTTCCGGCGTGCTGTATGCTTTTACGAGGGTTGCCCCGACTTCCTCCGGGTATCCGTCGAGCTGGCAGGATATTGTGAGGTAGCGGTCATCTCCGATTTGCTTTGCGATATAACTGCGCGTTCCCACTTAAAGGCCTCCCATTTTCATGCTTTCCTCTGGGACATCAAACTCCTGATGGAGCATTTCTACTGCGGCGGCGATTGCCGGATCATCCCGAAAACTCTCCAGCTTGCGGTAGTCATCGAAGAACTGCTGTTCCCCGTCCAGGGAGCGCACCAAGTCCACTGTGGCCATGCCGTCCTTGGTGACGCCCAGCCGCTTCTCCAGCCGGCCGCTGTCCTGGTAGAGCTGGATTGCCTCCTCCAGCGTCAGATTCCGGTGGATCTGCTCCTCTGGGGCGCCGCAGTCGGTCATGACAAACCAGGCGTAGGTGTGGGGCAGGTTCGGATCGGCGGTATCCCGCAGGGCCTGGTGACCAGCCTCCGTCAGCCCATAGTTGCAGGCCCGGCGGGGATTTTCCTCCCCGGCAAAGTCCAGCAGGATGTCATCTACCGCTTTCCGCACCTGGGGATCATCCGTTAGAGTCTCATGCCGAAAGCCGGTGGTGTCCCGGAACGGCAGTTCCTCCCGGATGGCTTGGAGATATTTCTCCGCATCGGTGAATTCCTGCAGATCCCCGTTGGCGAAGGTCACCCGGCCTACCAGCCTGCTCTGCCTGGCCAGCTCCTGCTGGCGGAGGTCGTAGCAGTAAAGGTAGCCCTGGTACTCACCCGGCCTGGGGGTGCAGCGCAGGCAGAAGCGGTATTGCTCCGTCTCTCCGATGTACCCATAGCTTCGCCCGTCCTCTGTGATGGCACCGCCATTCTGACAGCAAAATTTTTGCATGGCGGCCAGATCTTTCAGGGGTCCGTCCTTCCGCATGGCCTCCACAAATTCCTGCAAGACTTCCTTAAACTCCAGAGTGTTGAAGCGGTCGCCGTTGTGGGGCCACCAAGTGTGGTAGAAACCCTTCCCGCCGGAATCAAAATCCATGCGGAGGTGGCCCACGGTACCCAGCTCCGCATCCTGATTCTCGGCGGTGTAGAAAAGGCCCGCCTCCTCAACGGAAGCGGGCCGCAGGTCAAAGTTTCTCGTCTGTTTGATAGTTTTTTTCTTTCTCACTTGAATCGCCTCCTTCTCGTTTTGTAACCACAACCAATACCATATCTTTGGGGAAAAGTCTATCCCTGACCTGGCAGAAAATTCAGCTCATCTCCATCCCTGCAATCTCCTCCTGCTCTTTCTGGTATTGTTCCGCGGGATCTTCCATCATCAACTCCTCCATTGTCAGAGTTCCATGGTAGGAGATATACCCCTGACTCGTAAAGGCACCCCCGCAAAAGGACAACAATAAAACCGATTTTGCGCATCCGTGATGAAGGGTCTGCAGAAATCCGCAGGCCCTTCTTTTTGCGCACATCAGAAAAGGGTGCAAAAAGCCGGTTGACTGTCCTC
>DXCX01000103.1 GCA_019115785.1 Candidatus Intestinimonas merdavium
GGTCTTGGACTCGCGGGCCACCTTCACGCCCTCCTTGGCCTCGATGGCCTGGTGGAGGCCGTCGGAGTAGCGGCGGCCGAACATGAGCCGGCCGGTGAACTCGTCCACGATGATGACCTCGCCGTCCTTCACCACGTAGTCGATGTCCCGCTTCATGAGGCCACGGGCCCGGATGGCCTGGTTGATGTGGTGGGAGAGGGTGGTGTTCTCCGGGTCGGCCAGGTTCTCCAGGTTGAAGGCCTTCTCCGCCTTGGCGATGCCGTTGGCAGTCAGAGTGACGGTGCGAGCCTTCTCGTCCACGATATAGTCGGCGTCCTCGTTGGGGTCCTCCTCCTCCTTGGTGTCCACACTGGCCACCACCTTGCACTTGAGCCGGGAGACAAAGTTATCCACAATGGTGTAGAGCTGCGTGGACTCGTCGCCCTGGCCGGAGATGATGAGGTGGGTGCGGGCCTCGTCGATGAGGATGGAGTCCACCTCGTCCACAATGGCAAAGGCGTGGTCCCGCTGGACCATCTCCTGCTTGTAGATGGCCATGTTGTCGCGAAGGTAGTCAAAGCCGAACTCATTGTTGGTGCCGTAGGTGATGTCGGCGTCGTAGGCCCGGTGCTTGTCCACTCCCATGACGCCGTGGATCACCAGACCCACAGTGAGGCCCATGAAGCGGTAGACCTTGCCCATCCACTCGGAGTCACGCTTGGCAAGGTAGTCGTTCACCGTGACGATATGGACGCCGCGGCCGGTGAGGGCGTTCAGATAGGCGGGGAGGGTGGCCACCAGCGTCTTGCCTTCGCCGGTCTTCATCTCGGCAATGCGGCCCTGGTGGAGGATAATGCCGCCAATGAGCTGCACACGGTAGGGCTTCATACCCAGCACACGCCAGGCGGCCTCCCGGCAGGCAGCGAAGGCCTCGGGCAGCAGGTCGTCCAGGCTCTCCCCGTTCTGGTAGCGGTCCTTGAATTCCTGCGTCTTGGCCTGGAGCTGTTCGTCCGTCAGGGCAGAATACGCAGCGTCCAGGGCTTCGATTTTATCGACGATGGGGGAGATCGCCTTTACTTCGCGCTCTGAGGATGTACCAAAGAGCTTCTTCAGCAGACCCATTTTATCGTACACCTTTCCTGTTTGGTTCTGGAATCAGTTTAGTATATCATACCCAGCCAGAAGAAAAAAGAGAAAATTGTGAACAAATCCCCCGGTGCTGCCCGGCTCTTGTCCTGCGCGCCCGGCTTTTTTTGAAATATAGTAGCCGGGCGGCGAGAGGCTGTGATACAATGTTGCCAGATTGCCGCCGCCTGCAAGATAGAAAGGAAGGTCCCTATGCGCGCTAGACGCCTGCTGTTCACCGCTGTTTTGATCCTCACTCTGACCGCCTGTGCTCCATCGGAGACTGTGGAGAGTGACGGCCCTGTCCCAACCCAGTCCCAGACACCGGAGGAGACGGCGCCCACGGAGCTGGTGTGGACCGACCAGTCCTTTGTTCGGGATTTCACCGCCGATGACGGCACGGTGGTCATGTCCGTGGAGTACCTCTTCCCGGGCATCACACGGGCCGAGCAGGTGCCGGCCTGGCAGAAAATCCAGGACTATTACGCCGCCGAGGGCATGGCCTACCTGAACGACGCCGCCGATCTGGCCGGCTATGCCGCCGGAGACTACGAGGTGGCCAAGGCCATGGGGGAGGACTTCCTGCCATACGGTGAGTCCATGAGCTACCGCATTTCCCTCCAGACAGAGGATTTGGCCAGCATCGTACGCAGCTACTACGCCAACTCGGTCACAGGCGCCGCCCATCCCTCCAACTTCCAATTCTCCGAGACCTTTGACCTTACAACCGGGGAGAAGCTCACCCTGGATGACTGCTTTACCGATGCCGCCGCCGGACGGACCCGGGTGCTGGACCTGCTGGCCCAGAAGGGGGGAGATGCCGGCTACTCCCGGGAGTCCCTGGAGGCCGAGCTCAACGACGCCTATTTTTACCTCAGCGATGAGGGCATGGTGATCTATTACCAGCCCGACACCCTGGCCCCCTATGCCGCCGGCCTGCTGGAGTTCACCCTTCCCTATGCCGACCTTCAGGACCTGCTGGCCATCTCTCCCATCCCATCTTAAATGAGGTGTTCCCCATGCCCAAGAAAAATGACATTCTCCCCCTCACCATCGAGTCCATCGGTCTCAACGGCGAGGGCGTTGCCCACCTGGACGGTCAGGTGGTCTTTGTTGCCGGCGGCCTCCCCGGTGAGGTGTGCGACACCCTCCTCTTAAAGGTAGGACGCTCCGCCATCTGGGGCAAGGCGGTGGGGGTCAGGAACCCCTCTCCGGACCGGGTCGCTCCGGACTGCCCACAGTATCCCAAGTGCGGCGGCTGCCAGTTCCGGCACATGCGCTATGCCGCCGAGCTGGAGGCCAAGCGCCGCCGGGTGGAGGATGCCATTCGCCGTGTGGGGGGAGTGGCACTCCCGGTTCCTGTGATCTTGGGCGCGAAAAATACGGAACGTTATCGAAATAAGGTGCAGCTGCCGGTGGCGGCGGGGAAGAACGGGCCCAAGATCGGCTTTTTCCGGGCACGAAGCCACGATGTGGTGAACGTGGACGACTGCCTTCTCCAGCCGGAGACGGCCTCCGCCCTGGCCGGGGCGGTACGGAAGTGGATGGCGGACTATGCCGTTCCCGCCTATGACGAGGGGACTCACACGGGCTTGGTGCGGCACCTCTTCGTTCGATTTTCCCAAACGGAGGCCCTGTGCTGCCTGGTGGTCAATGGGGATAGCCTCCCCCATGAGGCCGAGCTGGTAGAGGTGCTCCGGGCTGCCGCTCCAGAGCTCGCCGGGGTGGTGCTGTCGGTGAACCAGGCGCGGACCAACGTGGTGCTGGGGAAGGAGCTACGCACCATGTGGGGCCGGGACTACCTGGAGGACACCCTCTGCGGGCTTACCTTCCGCATCTCAGTGGCCTCCTTCTACCAGGTGAACCGGGATCAATGCGAAGTTCTCTATGGAAAGGCGGTGGAGCTGGCAGGCCTCACCGGTACCGAGACGGTGCTGGATCTCTACTGCGGTATCGGCACCATTTCCCTGGCCATGGCTCGCCATGCCGGGAAGGTGATCGGGGCGGAGATCGTCCCCTCCGCCGTGGCTGACGCTCAGGCCAATGCCCGGCGCAACGGCATCACCAACGCGGAATTCTTCTGCGGAGACGCCGCCGACGCCGCCGGACGCTTTGCCCAAGCAGGCCTCCGGCCTGATGTCATCTGTGTGGACCCGCCACGGAAGGGCCTCGCCCCTGAGGTGGTGGAGGCCATCGTTCGGATGGCCCCTGACCGGGTGGTCTATGTCTCCTGTGACCCCGCCACCCTGGCCCGGGACCTGGCCCGCTTTTCCGAGCGGGGATATGATGCCCGCACCGCCGTGGCGGTGGATATGTTCCCCAGAACGGCGCATGTGGAGACGGTGGTACGCCTGTACAAATTGAATGGTAGATAGCATATTAGGGTGGAACAGAGTTTGCATGGATTGAGTCACAGGAAAGTGGTCTGACTACAGGTAAACAAGTAAACTATGGATGGAGTGGTGAATATGACGGAACGGGAAAAATGCTGGCGGGGGAACTATATGATTGCGGCGACCCGAAGCTGTTGTCCCGATGGCACGAGGCCAAGGACCTGATCTTGCTGTATAACGCCACAAAATCCCAGGACATGGAGGAAAAGAATCGGATTTTGGAGCGGCTGCTGGGAGGGCGGGGGAAAAACCTGTGGATCACACCGCCCTTCTATGTGGACTATGGAAATAACATTTATTTTGGAAACAACTGTGAAGTCAATATGAACTGTACCTTCTGCCTCTTCGCCTGGTGCTTCGGCATCGCCGGGATCTGGATGTCCTTCCCCGTGGTGGAGCTGGCCACCGCCCTGCTGGGGCTGTGTGTGCTCCGTCGCCGCCGTCCGGCGGGGAGCCCGGATGGTCTCTATGCCTGAGCAGATAAATCATTAAAAACCTATTGACATACTAGGAAATAGGTGCTAGGATAATGCATAGAAAATAACTAGGAATTAAGAGGGAGACCTCTTTTGCATTATCCGCACCAGTTTGGGCGGAGAAAGGAAGCGAAAATCATGCGTCACATTTACGCTGACAACGCCGCCACCACAAAGATGGGGCAGGTGGCCATTCGGGCCATGCTGCCCTATCTGGACGGCATTTATGGCAACCCCTCCAGCCTCCACAGCGCCGGGCAGGCGGCGGCGGAGGCGCTGGAGTCGGCCCGGGAGACCATGGCCAGGGGACTGGGCTGTGAGGCCCGGGAGATCACCTTCACCTCCGGGGGCAGCGAGGCCGACAATCAGGCCATTCGTACTGCCGCCTGGCTGGGGGCTCGGAAGGGAAAAAAGCACATTGTCTCCACTGCCTTTGAACACCACGCCGTTCTCCACACCTTGGACGCACTTGTGAAGGAGGGCTTTGAAGTCACCCTGCTGGATGTCCATGACGACGGACTTATCGCAGCGGAGGAGGTGGCGGCGGCCATCCGCCCCGATACCTGCCTGGTGACGGTGATGTATGCCAACAACGAGGTGGGCACGGTGGAGCCCATTTCGGAGATCGGGGCGGTCTGTCGGGAGCGGGGTGTCCTCTTCCACACCGATGCCGTCCAGGCGGCGGGCCATCTGCCCATCCATGTGGTGGAGCAGAATATTGATCTGCTGTCCCTGTCGGCCCATAAATTCCACGGGCCCAAGGGGGTGGGCGTCCTCTACGCCCGGAAGGGCATCCCCCTGCAAAATCTGATTTACGGCGGCGGCCAGGAGCGGGGCAAGCGGCCGGGCACGGAAAACCTGCCCGCCATTATGGGTATGGCGGCAGCCTTCGAGGAGGCGCTTGCCCATCTGGAGGAGCGCTCCAGCCAGCTGACCGCCCTGCGGGACAGGCTCATCGTGGGGCTGGAGCAGATTCCCCACAGTCTGCTCAACGGCCACCGGACAAAGCGTCTGCCCGGAAATGTGAGCTTCTGTTTTGAGGGAATTGAGGGCGAGTCCCTTCTTCTGCTGCTGGACGACAAGGGTGTGGAGGCCTCCTCCGGCTCGGCCTGCACCTCCGGGTCCCTGGACCCCAGCCATGTGCTGCTGGCCCTGGGCCGGCCACATGAGATCGCCCACGGCTCCCTGCGGCTCACCCTCTCCCACGAGACCACCGAGGAAGAGGTGGACTACATGATCGGGGCTGTGGCCGAGGTGGTGGACTACC
Source organism: Candidatus Intestinimonas merdavium (assembly GCA_019115785.1). GTDB lineage: Bacteria > Bacillota > Clostridia > Oscillospirales > Oscillospiraceae > Intestinimonas > Intestinimonas merdavium. Next base: position 5,241 of record DXCX01000103.1, read on the forward strand.
TGAGGAGCATTTCTCCGGTGTGGCGGGATCTCCAGAGTGGAAAACAGAACTTTGTTATTCAAAATAAATGAGGTGAGCGTATATGGCACTTTACAGTGAGACCGTGATGGACCACTTCCGCAATCCCCGGAACGTGGGCGTTATTGAGGACGCCGACGGTGTGGGTGAGGTGGGCAACGCCAAGTGCGGTGATATTATGAAGATCTACCTGAAGATCAAAGACGACATCATCGAGGATGTGAAGTTTGAGACCTTTGGCTGCGGCTCCGCCATTGCCTCCAGCTCCATGGCCACCGAGATGATCAAGGGCAAGCCCCTCAGCGAGGCCTTGGGGCTCACCAATAAGGCGGTGGCCCAGGCCCTGGACGGGCTTCCCGCCCACAAGCTCCACTGCTCCGTGCTGGCTGAAGAGGCCATCAAACTGGCCATTCAGGACTACTATGAGAAAACCGGCGCAGACTATGACAAAAGCCAATTCCCCGCCTGTGACAGCTGTGACCACGGCTGCTGCCACGGCCACTGAGCGGGAATGTATGCGGACCACGGGTCCCGCCCCCAAACGGGAGGCGGGACCTGTGTTTTTTACATGGAAAGGGGGAAAATCACTGGTGACAAGGTGGGTCAAAATCTGCTATACTGAAAAGAAACCACTGTGCTCCGTCCAGAGGTGGGCGGACAGAAAAAGGAGGGTGGACCATGGCGTCTGTTTTGTACTATGAGCCCCTTGTGATGATGGGTCCCGGCGCCATTGCCCAGGTGTGCGGCCGGTTTGGATTGACGGTGTGTCCGGTGTCCCGGGACCAGGTGGGCCAGACCGTGGGCTTCCTGGCCGGATACCAGGGCTTTGAGGCGCGGCCGGGGAAAGAGGAGGCCCCCAAGGACCGGGTACTGGTCTTCTGTGAGGTGGACCGGGAAACCCTGGACCAGGTGCTGGAGGCGCTGAAGGCTGCCGGCGCGCCCGCATCGCTGAAAGCCATCCTCACTGGCACCAACGCCGGTTGGCCCTTTGCGCGCCTGGCGCGGGAGCTCTCGGCGGAGCACAGGGCCATGGGCAGAGCCTGAAAAACTTTTTGACCTGCCCCGGCGTCTGATTGACAAGGGAGGGAGAGAGGAGCCACGGCGTTGGACTATGATAAACTGTTGACCTTGAGCAGCGATCTGGGCTACCACCTCCTGTTCAGCGGGGCGGAGATCTACCGGGTGGAGGAGTCGGTGCGGTACCTCCTCACCGCCTACGGAGTGGAGACGGGGGAGGTCTTTGCCATCCCCAACTGCGTCATCGTCAGCCTGACGGCGCCGGGACAGAAGCCTATCACCCAGATGCGCCGTGTGCCTGGCCACGGCACGGACATCAGCCGGATGGAGACCCTCAATGCCTTGTGCCGGCGGCTGTGCGCCCAGCGGCCCGATTTGGACCAGGCGGCGGGGGAGCTGGCCAGTGTGGTGGAGGAGGGGTACCACACCCCTGTGGCGGTAGAGCTGGCGGCCTATGTGCTCCTCACCTCGGCCTTTTGCCTCCTCTTCGGCGGCACCGCCCGGGATGCCTTCTGCGGGGGGGTGTGCGGTCTGGCAGTGGGGCTGGTGGTGCCCTTTCTCACCCGTCTGGGTACCAACCTCTTTTTCAAGGCCATGGTAGGCGGCTTCTTCTGCGGCCTGTTGGCCGCTGGCTTCACTGACCTGGGGGTGGGAGAGCACATCGACCTCATCATCACCGGGGCCATCATGGCCCAGGCACCGGGACTGGTCATCACCAACTTCATGCGGGATGTTATGGCCGGGGACATGATGTCCGGCCTGGTGAAGCTGGCCGAGGCCCTGCTCACCGGCGCCGGCATTGCCCTGGGTACCGGCGTGGCCCTGAGCCTGGTGAACGCGGTATGGGGGGTGCTGTGATGGAGCTCTTTCTGCCCTGTCTCTACGCGTTCCTGGCCTGCCTTGGGTTTTGTGTTCTCTTTCGCATCAATGGCCTGGGCGCGGTGCTGTGTTCTCTGGGAGGGGCCCTGGCCTGGCTGGTCTACCTCCTCACCGGGTCGGCCATGGGGGAAAATGACATCCTCCAGTATTTCTGGGCGGCGGTCTTCCTCTCCGCCTACGCCGAGGTCATGGCTCGGGTGCGGAAGTGCCCTGCCACTGGTTACCTCCTTATCGCCTTCATCCCCCTGGTACCCGGCGCGGGTATCTACAACATGATGGACGCCGCCCTTCGGGGGGATACCCAGGACTTCCTCACCACCGGTCTCCACACGCTGAGCATTGCCGGGGCCCTGGCCGTGGGTGTGCTGATTGTCTCCTCCCTGGTGAGGATGTACAATATGCTCCAGCGCCGGAGGAGGACAGGGAAGGAGGAGGGACCTTGAGACGTTATGACATTGTTCTTTTAGATGCGGATAACACCCTGTTTGACTTCAACGCCGCCGAGACGGCGGCTCTGGAGCGCACCCTCAAGGAGTTTGGCTGGCCCTGGAACGCAGAGAGTCGGGAGGCCTATCTGGAGATCAACCACGCCCTGTGGACGGCCTTTGACCAGGGAAAGGCGGAGGAGGCCTTTCTCACGGTGGAGCGCTTCCGCCGGCTGGGAGAGCGCCTGGGCCAGGCGGGTGATCCGGAGGCCATGAACTGCCGGTATCTGGACCACCTGGGGGCGTGTTCCATGTTGCTCCCCGGAGCGGAGGAACTCTGTCGGGCGCTGTGGGAGGCAGGCTGCCGCCTGGCCCTGGCCACCAACGGGGTGGCTCGGGTCCAGCATGCCCGGTTGGAGGGTTCCCCCCTGGCACCCTATCTGGAGCGGCTTTTCATCTCGGGGGAGATGGGATGCCGAAAGCCGGAGCCGGCCTTTTTTTACGCCGCCCTCTCTGCCATGGGCGCGGAGGACATCCGGCGCTGCGTCATGGTGGGTGACGGTCTGGGCTCCGATGTGAAGGGAAGTCTGGCCGCTGGCCTGGATGTCATCTGGTTTGCCCCCGGCGGGGAGGCGGCTCCTGCGGCGCTGCCCCCCACTTACATAGCCCGCTCTCTGGAGGAGGTCGGGCGTATAATCGGCCTGAATATATAGAGAGGAGATCCTGGCATGCATGAAACTGCGGGAGCATCCGGCGCTCCCGACACCAAGAAACGAGACAGGGAGGTGGGTCACCGGCGGCGTCTGGCCCTGAGCGCCCTGCTGGCCTGTATCGCTCTGGTGGGAGCGGTGTCCCTGGGGGCGTTGGCCCAGTCGTCCACACCGGTGGTGGAAACGATGGCCCCGCCAGCGGAGACACGGGTGGCCACACCTCCGGAGGCCACTGAATCGCCCCGCAATGAGGCGGTCGTCCTCCTGAGGCCGGAGACCACACCCACGCCCACGCCTGTACTGGCCTTTGATTTCACACAGCCCGCACCGGAGACGGCGGCGGTGGAGGATGACTGGTTCTCCGACGCCGTCTTCATCGGGGACTCCCGGACCGACGGCCTGCGGCTTTACAGCGGCATCCGGGGGGCCGATTTTCTGGCCTACAAATCCCTCATGATCTTCCATGTGGTGGGCAGTGACCGTGTGGACCAGCGGGCTGTTCCTCTGAATGGCGTGGGGGATCGGAAGCTGGTGCTGGAGTGGCTGGATGAGAAGCAGTATGCCAAGGTCTATCTCATGTTCGGCATCAATGAGCTGGGTTATGGGGATGGCGGCGCCTTTGCCGACGCATTTTCCCGAACAGTGGATGAGATCCGCGCCCGACAGCCGGAGGCTGTGATCTACATCCAGTCCCTTGTACCCATCGAGCCGAAGAAGGCCTATCAGACCAATCCGGCCTCCTGGCTCAACAACGACAATGTAGCTCGCTACAACCAGATCCTTCGACAGGTGTGCGCTGACAAGGGTGTGGTCTACGTAGATGTAGCTGCCGCCCTGGTGGATGACACCGGCGTCCTTCCGCCCGAGGGCACCACCGACGGTATCCACTTCGTCCGAAGCTGGTACGAGAAGTGGTACGCTTACTTAAAGACCCACACCGTAGACCCGGCGGCATACGCCGCCGGGCAGCCGGTGGCGGAGACAGAGGAGATGTCGCAATGAAAAAGCTGATGGTAGTGTTGACCGCCCTGACCCTGGCGGTATTAGCGGCCTGCGGCGGAAAAGATCCCGCCCCTTCGGGCTATGACCCGCAGACCACAGCGCAGGCTCTGCTGGATTCGGGTGCCTTTACCCAGGAGCTCTCCCAGTTGGATGCCGACCTGGTGTCAGCCTACCTGGGTCTGGAGAGCCAGCCGGAGGAGGCGGTGGTCTACACCTCCATGGAGGGAGGATATGAGGAGCTGGCTGTGCTGACCATGGCCGACGAGGGTTCCGCCGCCAGTGCCAAACAGGCGGTGGAGGAGCATGTGACGGCTCAGACCGAGACAGAGACGGAGGTTCAGTATAAGCCTGAGGATCTGCCCAAGCTGAAGGACGCCGTGATCCGCCAGGCCGGCAATACCGTGGTGCTGGTGGTGGCCGCCGACTATGACGCTGTCAGCACCGTTCTGGACGGCAATGGCTGAGCTTTTCGGAACGAAGTAGGGAGAATTCGCCCAAAATCAATAAAAATACCCCATTTTCCGGATAGAGGCAAACTCTGACCGGGAAATGGGGTGTTTTTTCATTGCTTTTTCTCCGATTACCCAGGGGGGGCGTTTAGAGAAGGGTGAGACTGGCCTTCAGAGTATAGGCGGTGTCAAAGAGGATCACAACCCAGAGCATGGGGGAGGAGAGCATATTGGCCGGCCGCAAAGGGGAGGATTGGGTGGAAAGCCACCGGGGCTGCTTTTTCTTGCGGGATACCAGAAGAAGGGTGCCCAGCAGGGCCACCAGAAAGCTGCCGAATACCAGGCACAGGAGGATAAGGGAACCCGCTGTCCCCGCCTCTTTGAGGAGGGGGAGGGCGGTAGATACCGTATTACCGGCAATGTGCAGGCAGATGGCGGCAGGCAGGGAGTAGCGGAGGGCGGCATATCCATAGATCAGACCACTCAGGCAGGCGGACAGGCCCTGATACAGATCGTGGTGCATCAGCCCAAAGCAGATCGATGAGAGGACCAGGGCAAAAAGGGCGCCATAAGGCCGGAGCCTGGAGAGCAGGACACCCCGATAGATAAGCTCCTCCAAAACAGGGCCCAGAAGACAGACATATATGGCCAGTATCGGTGAAAATGCCGATTCTGGGGCGGCGGCTGGCTGGGCACTCAGTCCCGCAAAGCGCAGAAGGCTATCCAGGCCTGGGGTAGACAAAGAGACGACCAGTTTGAAGGTCATGTCCAAGCCGAACAGGTAGAGGAGGGCGGTTGCCCCGGGCCGTTCGGCGGCGGACCGGGAGGACCAGGGACTTTGGATGCGGCCATACAGGAGGACGGGAAAGGAGGCGAGACAGGCGCTGGCCAGGGTGGCAGCATCTGCCGGAAGGTGCAGCCGGGGAAACACAAGACGCTGCAAAAGGATAAAAATAACGCTGTATGCCAGCAGGCAGAACCAGAGGGTGGAAGACCCCAGTCTTCTTTGGAGAAGCGTCACAGATGAAAACCTCCTGTAAAGCGCGTGCCAGAGCACAGGCTGAATTGATGATATGCAAATATAATAGCATAACGCAGAGACGAGATTTTTTAAGATTCGAGAAAGGATCCTTTAAATTCGGAAGGACCGTCGTATGGAGGGAAAGAAAAAGACCAGATGCGCCCGAAACGGCAGCAGCTGGTCTTCTCCCAGCCCTTTGGTCCCGGACAAGGAAGGCGAGTCCTCACAGCTCCTCCTGGGCCTGGAACGACTGCATGGCCTGCTGGTCGGCCTCCCGCTTGTCCTCAATGGCTTCCTTCAGGAGCATATCCTTCACCTTCATGAGGCGGATGGTGTTGGAGCGCTCGTTCTCATCCAGCTTCATGGAGATATACTTGATGGACTCCTGCATCTGAGGGATCTTGACATATTCCAGGGCGTTGACCCGGCGGCGGGTCTTTTCAATCTCCTCCGCCAGGAGCTGGGCGGTCTTCTCCATCTCGGCCAGATGCAGCATGTCCTGAAAGACGCCGGAGAGGGCGTCTACCGCGTCGTCCAATGCGCCGGAGGTAGCGGCAAAGCCGTAAGGGTACACATCCCCGGCGTCGGCAGTGCGGGTCTTAAAGTGGTACTGGGGCACATTCACGGACATGATGTTCTGAAAATCCATGGTGAGTTCCACGGACTGCTTGGGGTACATGAGGGACTGCTTGAGCATCTCGGTGGACATCAGGGCGCTGGCCACGGTAAAGGAGCCGTGGGCCTCCATAAGGGCGTCCTCCACCTTCTTCCGGAGGGCGCGGTTCTCCCGCACCACGTCCAGAAACTGCTTCATCAGCTCATCCCGCTTATCCTTGAGCAGTTTGTGGCCCCGGATGGAGGTTTTGAGCCGGGTCTTGAGCCGGGTCAGCTCCTGCCGGGTCGGGTTCACATTGATGGCGGGCATACCTTATCCCTCCTTTTTCGGGAGGTATTTCTCGATATACTCCGGCTTGATCCGCTTCAGCTCCGACTTGGGCAGGATGCTCAGCAGCTCCCAGCCCAGGTCCAGAGTCTCCTCGATAGAGCGGTTCTCATCACTGCCCTGGGAGACATAGCGCTTTTCAAACTCGTCGGCGAACTTGGCGTACAGCAGGTCGGTGGGGCTCAGGGCGGCCTCACCCAGGATGCTCATGAGCTCCTTGTTCTCCTTACCGGTGGCGTAGGCGGCAAAGAGCTGATTCATGGTGCCGGCGTGATCCTCACGGGTCTTGCACACGCCGATGCCCTTGTCCTTCAGACGGCTCAGGGATGGCAGCACGTCCACGGGGGGATTGACACCCTTCCGATAGAGCTCACGGGAGAGGATGATCTGCCCCTCGGTGATGTAGCCGGTAAGGTCAGGGATGGGGTGGGTCTTGTCGTCCTCGGGCATGGTGAGGATGGGGATCATGGTGATGGAACCGGCGTGACCCAGGCGGCGTCCGGCACGCTCGTACATGGTGGCCAGGTCGGTATAGAGGTAGCCGGGGTAGCCGCGGCGACCCGGGACCTCCTTCTTGGCCGCCGACACCTCACGGAGGGCTTCGGCATAGTTGGTGATGTCGGTGAGAATGACCAGCACGTGCATACCCTTCTCAAAGGCCAGATACTCGGCGGCGGTGAGGGCCATACGGGGGGTGGCGATACGCTCAACGGCGGGGTCATTGGCCAGGTTGGTGAAGAGCACGGTACGGTCGATGGCGCCGGTACGGCGGAAGTCCTGGATGAAGAAGTCGGACTCCTCAAAGGTGATGCCAATGGCGGCGAAGACCACAGCGAAGTTGCCGGCGTCGTCTCCCAGCACACGGGCCTGGCGGGCGATCTGAGCGGCCAGGTTGGCGTGGGGCAGGCCGGAACCGGAGAAGATGGGCAGCTTTTGACCGCGGACCAGGGTGTTCAGGCCGTCAATGGTGGAGATGCCTGTCTGAATGAACTCGTTGGGGTAGTCCCTGGCAGCGGGGTTCATGGCCAGGCCGTTGATGTCCCGGAACTCCTCGGCCAGGATGTCAGGGCCGCCGTCGATGGGCTGGCCCATACCATTAAAGACCCGGCCCAGCATGTCGCCGGAGACACCCAGCTGAAGGGGATGGCCCAAAAAGCGGATCTTGGAGTCCTTCAGGTTGATGCCGGCGGAGGGCTCAAAGAGCTGGACCACGGCGTTGTCGCCGTTGACCTCCAGCACCTTGCAGTGACGCAGGTCACCGTTGGGCAGCTCGATCTCGCCCAGCTCGTCATAGGTGACCCCCTGGACCTGCTTAACCAGCATCAGAGGGCCGTTGATCTCCTGGATGGTACGATATTCACGGATCATGCGTCTTCACCTCCCTTGGCCGCCACAGCGTCGATCTCCTGGGCCATCTCCTTGGCCATGTCGGCGTAGACGGCGGCGTATTCATTGTCGGGGACGGTCTTGGCCCGGCCCATCTTCTCCCGGAAGGGGATGGCGAAGAGCTCGGTGATGTCGGCGCCCTTGGCGATGGCGGCCCGGCAGCGCTGGTCGTACTCCAGGATCATGCCCAGCATTTTGTCCTGGCGGTCATAGTTGGAGTACCAGTCCACTTCCAGGAAGCCGTTTTGCTGGAGGAAGTCCTCACGGAGCATCTTGGCGGTTTCCAGGGTGAGCTGGTCGCCGGCGGACAGGGAGTCCTTGCCCACCAGCTGAACGATCTCGTTGAGGCTGGCCTCCTCCTGAAGGATGGACATGGACTTGTCGCGGTTCATCATGAACTGCTTGCCCAGGTGCTCGTCATACCAGGGCTTCAGGGAGTCCAGATACAGGGAGTAGGAGTTGAGCCAGTTGATGGCGGGGAAGTGGCGGCGGTAGGCCAGGGAGGAATCCAGGGCCCAGAACACCTTGACGATCCGCATGGTGGCCTGGCTCACCGGCTCGGAGAGGTCGCCGCCCGGGGGCGACACGGCGCCCACGGCGGTCAGGCTCCCCCGGCGGTCCTCGCTGCCCACGCACTGCACCACGCCGGAGCGCTCATAGAACTGGGCCAGGCGGCTGGCCAGGTACGCGGGGTAGCCATCCTCGCCGGGCATCTCCTCCAGCCGGCCGGACA
>DXCX01000104.1 GCA_019115785.1 Candidatus Intestinimonas merdavium
CCGTGGGCTGTGACTGCGACCGGTATATCGAGGTGTGGAACATTGTCTTCTCCCAGTTCGACAACAACGGCGAGGGCCACTACACCGAGCTGAAGCAGAAGAACATCGACACCGGCATGGGCCTGGAGCGGCTGGCCTGCGTCAGCCAGAACGTGGCCAGCCTGTTCGATGTGGACACGGTGATGAACATCACCAACAAGGTCAGCGAGATCACCCACGCCCACTATGGCGACAGCCAGGCCAAGGACGTCTCCCTCCGGGTCATCACCGACCACATCCGCTCCGCCACCTTCATGATCTGCGACGGCGTCCTGCCCAGCAACGAGGGCCGGGGCTATGTCCTCCGCCGCCTGCTCCGCCGGGCCGCCCGTCACGGCAAGCTCCTGGGGGTCAACGAGCCCTTCCTCTATGAGGTGTGTGACACCGTTATCCATGAGAACGAGGGCCACTACCCCGAGCTGCGGGAGCGGCAGGACTATATCACCAAGGTCATCCGCACCGAGGAGGAGAACTTTGCCCGCACCATCGACGGGGGCATGAAGATCTTCAGCGACCTTCTCTCCGGCCACAAGGCCAAGGGGGAGACGGTCTTCTCCGGCGCTGACGCCTTCAAGCTCTACGATACCTACGGCTTCCCCATCGACCTCACCATCGAGATGGTACAGGAGCAGGGCATGACCGTGGACCAGGAGGGCTTCCAGAAGCTGATGCAGGAGCAGAAGGAGCGGGCCCGAAAGGCCCGGGAGGCCCTGGGCGACCTGGGCTGGGCCGGCGTGGAGTTCGGCAAGGACGTGCCCGAGACCGAGTTCGTGGGCTATGGCAGCACCGCCATTGACGGCGCCAAGGTGGTGGCCCTGGTGGTGGAGAACGAGCAGGCGGAGGAGCTCATGCCCGGCGTGGAGGCCATCGTGGTTCTGGACAAGACCCCCTTCTACGCCGAGATGGGCGGCCAGGTGGCCGACCACGGCGTCATCACCGCCCCCAACGGCGCCCGGTTCCAGGTGAGCGACGTGCAGAAGAACAAGGGCGGCAAGTATATGCACTACGGCAAGCTGACCGGCGGCGTCCTCAAGCTGGGGGACACCGTCTCCGCCGCCATTGACGTCAAGCGCCGGAAGGCCGTCATGCGGGCCCACTCCGCCACCCATCTGCTGGACAAGGCCCTGCGCACTGTGCTGGGCGACCACGTCCAGCAGGCCGGCTCCCTGGTGGAGGAGGACCGCCTCCGCTTTGACTTCACCCACTTCTCCGCCATGACCGCCGAGGAGCTGGGCAAGGTCTCCGCCATGGTCAACGAGGCCGTGCTGGAGGGCTACGACATCCGCACCGACGTCCTCCCCATCGAGGAGGCCAAGAAGCGGGGGGCCATTGCCCTCTTCGGCGAGAAGTACGGCGACACCGTCCGGGTGGTGGACATGGGCGAGGGCTACTCCGTGGAGTTCTGCGGCGGCACCCACCTGGACAACACCGCCAAGGTGGGGGTCTTCCACATCTCCAGCGAGTTCTCCGTGGCCAGCGGCGTCCGCCGCATCGAGGCCACCACGGGCCTCGCCTCCCTGGAGGTCATGAACCGGAACCAGGAGCTCCTCTTCCAGGCCGCCGCCGCCCTGAAGGCCAAGCCCGGCGAGCTGCGGGAGAAGGCCATCCAGAATGTGGAGGAGCTCAAGGAGCTGCGCCATCTGGTGGAGGCCTTCAAGGCCAAGGAGGCCGTCAGCGAGGCCGGACAGTTCCTCATGGGCGCCAAGGAGGTGGGCGGCCTGAAGGTGGTCACCGCCACCCTGGCCGACGCCGACGCCGACCGCCTGCGGAAGATGGGCGATTTTCTCCGGGACAAGAGCCAGGCTGTGGTGGCCGTCCTCTCCGCCGTGAAGGACGGGAAGATCACCTTCCTGGCCGTCTGCGGCAAGGAGGCCGTCCAGAAGGGCGTGAAGGCCGGCGACCTCATCAAGCACGTCACCGCCATCTGCGGCGGCAAGGGCGGCGGTAAGCCCGACTCCGCCATGGGCGGCGGCACCGATGTGCTCAAGCTGGACGACGCGCTGGCCACCGTGGACGATTTTGTGGCGGGCAAGCTGGGGGTGTGAGCATGCTCCCCCAGGACCCGTTTATGCTCTACAGCGTGGTCAACGCCCGGCTCCGGGACACCTACGCTGACCTGGAGGCCTTCTGCGCCGACCACGACACCACGCCGGAGGCCCTCTGCGCGGCTTTGGAGAAGGCCGGCTTCACTTACCATCCCGAGCTCAATCAGTTTCGATGACGAGAAAAGCGTGAAAGGAGGTTTTGCACATGAGCGATTGTCTGTTCTGCAAGATCGCGGCGGGGGAGATCCCCTCCAACAAGGTCTATGAGGATGAAACGGTCTATGCCTTCTACGACATCGACCCCCAGGCGCCCACCCACTTCCTGGTGATCCCCAAGGCCCACATCGGCTCTGTGGCCGAGATCACCCCGGAAAACGCCACGGTGGTGGCCCACATCTTCGCGGTCATCTCCAAGGTGACCAAGGAGCTGGGCCTGGAGAGCTACCGGGTGGTCTCCAACATCGGCGAGCAGGCCGGTCAGTCGGTCCACCACCTGCACTTCCACGTGCTGGCGGGGCGTGACATGACCTGGCCTCCGGGCTGAGAGCCCGTTCACCATCCCCCGGCGGCTTTGCCGCCGGGGGATGGTTTTTCTCACACTTCGCCGTAGCTTCTTTTCTCTTGATTAAAATACTAAAAATGGTAAAATAGAACCGTATGGTTCCGAATCACCTGAGAAAACCTACCGTATGGTAGTGTTGAACAGGTGATGAACATGTATTTTAAAAGATTGGTTGATACCCGGGTAGACAAAGACCTAAAGCAGAAGGAAGTGGCGGCTATCCTGGAGATGAGTCCGGAGGTCTACCGGCGGTATGAAAAGGGACTGCGGGAGATTCCGGTGTGGGCGGTCATCAAGCTGGCGGACTACTACCAGACCTCCACCGACTATCTGCTGGGCCGCACCGACGACCCCTCCATGCCCCGTGCGTAGACTCATGGCGGTGGCCGCCGCCTTTGCCGGGGCGGTCTTCCTGACCTGTCAGGGGGTGTGGATGCTGGCGCTGGCCCTGCCGCTGCCGGTCCTGCTGAAAAAGGAGGACCGGTGGTGCCGCTGCGCCCTGGTGTGCCTGGGAGTGGCGGCGGGGCTGACCTGGACGGCGGGCTACAACGCCTATTTCCTGGGCGCGGCCCGGGCACTGGGTGGACAGCGGACCCAACTGGCCGCCTCCGTCACCGACTGGCCCTATGAGACGGCCTACGGGGCGGGGGTGGAGGTCAGGGTGTCGCCGGAGACCGGTCCTGCCCTGCGGGCCACCCTCTACGGTGACATGGAACCCCTCATGGACCTGCGCCCCGGGGATGCCCTTGGGGTGACGGCGGTCTGGGAGGCGCCGCCGGTCCGGCGGAGCGAGGGCTGGATCTACCGCCTCTCCCAGGGGGTCCACCTGACTGGGGATGTGAAGGAGCTGGAATGGGAGCGCCCGGCGGCGGTCCCACTCCGGGCCCTGCCCGCCTACTGGTCCCAGGCCATCAAGGGGGCGGTGGGGGAGGCCTTTCCGGCGGAGGGGGCGGGCCTGGTTATCGCCCTGCTCACCGGAGATAAGTCTGGGCTTTCCTCCGCGGACTATGACGCCCTCCGTCGGGCGGGGCTGGCCCATGCCGTGGCGGTGTCGGGGCTCCACATGGGCTTTCTGGTCCAGCTGGCGGTGGCCCTTACCGGCAGCCGTTACCGCCGCCGCACTGCCCTGGTGGTCCTCCCTCTGATGCTCTGCTATGTCCTGATGGTGGGGGGCACCCCCTCGGTGGTCCGGGCCGCCGTTATGAACGGGCTGCTGTTACTGGGTCCCCTGCTGGGCCGGGAGAATGACGCCCCCACCAGCCTGTCCCTGGCGCTGCTCCTTTTGCTGCTCCAGGACCCCTACGCCTGCTTGAGTGTGAGCCTTCAGCTCTCCTTTGCCTCGGTGACGGGGATTCTGGCCTTCTCCGGGCGGATGCAGGAGGCCATGACGGGAGGGCTTTCCCGCAAAGAGGGGCCGGAGCGCGAGGGGGCGGACCGCCGCCATCCGCTCTGGCGGTGGATAGCGGCCTCTCTCAGCGTCACCATGGGGGCTATGGCCTTTACGGTTCCCCTGCTGGTGGGGTATTTTGGCACCGTCTCTCTGATCTCGCCGGTATCCAATCTGCTGTGCCTGCCCCTGCTTCAGCTCACCTTCCAGGGAGGGCTGCTCACCGCCCTGCTCCAGATCCTCTGCCCCGCCCTGGGGAGCGCTCTGGGGCAGGTGGTGGGGCTGCTGCCCCGGCTGGTGCTGTATCTCGCGTCCAGGCTTGCCGCCTTTCCCCTGGCGGATGTGGCGGTACAGGGGCCCTACCTCATGGCGGCGCTGGCCGGGGTCTATCTGCTGTGGATAGGTTATCTGATGTGGAGAGGACCCCGCCGGCCTCTGGTGCCCGTGTGCTGCTCCCTGATCGTGCTCACCACAGCTATGATGCTCAACGTCTCCGCCTATTGGTGGGGGAGCCTCACCATGACGGTGCTGGACGTGGGTCAGGGACAGTGTATCATCCTCCGCTGCGGGGAGCGTGTGGCGGTGGTGGACTGCGGCAGCAGCGGCGAGGACGCCGGCAGCCTGGCCGCCGGGTACCTGAGCACCGTTGGAGTGGAGCGGGTGGACCTGCTGGTGCTCACCCACTGCCACGACGACCACGCCAACGGGGCCCAGACCCTGCTGGAGCGTCTGGAGGTGTCGGCCATGGCGGTCCCTCAGGTGGCGGAGCCCCCGGCGCTCCAGGGGGAGCTGCTGGCGGCGGCGGAGGAGCGGGGGCTCCAGGTGGTGCAGGTGGGGGAGGATATGGTCCTGGAGTTTGGAGACGCCCTGCTTACCCTGTATGCCCCCCTTGGAAGCGGCGACACCAACGAGGAGGGTCTCAGCCTCTTGTGTGAGGCGGGGGACTTTTCCACCCTCATCACGGGAGACGCGGACCAGGAGGTGGAGAGCCGTCTGGTCAAGTACGGCCATCTGCCGGAGGTGGATGTGCTGGTGGCGGGTCACCACGGCTCCAAAAACGCCGCCTCCCTCCCGCTGCTGGCCGCGGTAGCGCCGGAGACGGCGGTGATCTCCTGCGGCTACAATACTTATGGACATCCCGCGCCGGAGACCCTGCTCCGGCTCAGCCAGGCGGGCTGCGACATCTACCGCACCGATTTGCAGGGAACGGTCACCATCTCGGTGAGATAGGAGGGCAACTATGGCAAAGACCAGCGCCGCCGACGCCGCGGCGGTAAAAAAGCTCAAAGGCGACCTGTCCGCCGGTACCCTGGGGCGGCTCTACATCTTCCACGGGGAGGAGGCCTACCTGCGGGACTTCTACCTGGGACAGATGAAGAAAAAGCTGCTCTCCGCCGGCATGGAGGCCTTCAACCTCCACACCTTCCAGGCCAAGGAGTGTGACCCCAAGGCCCTGGGCCAGGTCATCGACTGCCTGCCCATGATGAGCCAGCGCACCATGGTGGTGGTCTACGACTACGACCTCTTCAAGGCCCCCGCCGACCACCGGGAGGCTCTGGCCGCCCTCTTCGCCGACCTGCCGGAATACGTCTGTCTGGTCTTCGTCTATGACCTCATCGAGTACAAGGCCGACGCCCGGACCAAGCTGGCCGCCGCCATCAAGGCCCATGGGGCGGTGGTGAAGTTCAGCCGGCAGGAGCAGGGGGATCTGGTGGACTGGATTCGCCGCCGGTTCCGGGCTCTGGACCATGACATTGACTCGGAGCTGGCCCGGTACCTCATCTTTCTGTGCGGGGACCTGATGACGGGGCTCATCTCGGAGATCGGCAAGATCGGCGCCTACGCCCGGCACCGGGCGGTGACCCGGGCCGACATCGACGCCGTGGCCACCCCGCAGCTGGACGCGGTGGTCTTTCAGCTCACCGACGCCATCGCCGCCGGGGACTTTGACAAGGCATCCTCCGTGCTGGCGGATCTTCTTCACATGGGGGAGCCCCCCATCAAGCTGCTGTCGGTGCTGGGCCGGCAGCTCCGGCAGCTCTATTCCGCCCGGCTGGCCATGGAGGAGCGGAAGGGGACCGGATACCTGGTGGAGCTGTGGGGGATGCGCTCGGCCTACCCGGCCCAGAAGCTCATGGACGCCGCCCGGCGGTTCGACCGGAGTTGGTGCCGCTACGCCGTACTGGAGGCCGCCCGCACCGACCTGGCCATGAAGTCTCAGGTGGGGGCCGATGGGGAGGAGCTGCTCATCGACCTCATTTTGAAGCTGGCCAACCGGCCCCCCAAGACGGGCATTGCATAACGATCAGGAAAGGAGGCGGGGCGGATGTTCCGCATCCGGGAGGCCATCGTGGTAGAGGGCCGCTATGATAAAAACACATTGTCCCAGGTGGTGGACACGGTGATTCTGGAGACCGCCGGCTTTGGGGTCTTCAAAAATCAGGAGCTGGTGGCCCTGCTGCGGCGGCTGGCGGAGGAGCGAGGGCTCATCGTCCTCACCGACTCCGACGGGGCGGGCTTTCTCATCCGCAGCCGGCTGAAAAGCGCCCTGCCCCAGGACAGGGTAAAGCACGCCTACATCCCCGACGTCTACGGCAAGGAGCGGCGCAAGCGCGCCCCCGGCAAGGAGGGCAAGCTGGGGGTGGAGGGCATGACGCCGGCGGTGCTGGTGGAGGTCCTCCGCCGGGCGGGGGCCACCTTTTTGGAGGAGGAGGCAGGGGACAGAGGCCCCAAAGGGGGCATCACCAAGGCCGACCTCTATGCCCTGGGCCTCTCCGGAGGACCGGACGCCGCCCGGCGCCGGCAGGCGCTGCTCAAGCATCTGAAGCTACCGGAGCACATGAGCGCCAACGCCCTCCTGCCGGTGCTCAACGCCCTCTACGACCGGGAGAGCTTTCTGGAGGAGGCGGAGACATGGAGGTAAGCACCCCTCTGGGGGAGTTTCCGGGGGTGGGAGAGGCCCGGGCCAAGGCGCTGGAAAAGCTGGGGCTCCGCACGGCGGGGGACCTGGTGGGCTATTTCCCCAGGAGCTATGAGGACCGCCGGCAGGTCTATACCATTGGAGAAGCCCCGGTGGGGGAGCTCTGCTGCGTCCGGGTCATGGCGGCGGAGGAGCCCCGGCGGATGCACATCCGAAAGGGGCTGGATGTGACCCGGCTCAAGGTGGTGGACGGCGCCTCCGCCATGCTGGTGACCTTCTTCAACCAGGGCTATGTCCGCCAGGCCCTCCACCGGGGGGAGGAGTACATTCTCTATGGCCGGGTGGAGCTGCTGGGCAACCACCGGCAGATGACCAACCCCCAGTTTGAGGGGGCGGAGCGGCCCTGGGCCTGCGGACGCATCATGCCCGTCTATCCCTTGACGGCGGGGATCACCAACCATCTGCTGGCGGGGCTGGTGGAAAAGGCCCTGCAAGGGCTGCCCCCGCCGGCGGAGACTCTGCCCCACGGGCTGCGGGAACGGCACCGGCTGGCCCCGGCGGCGGACTGCTGGCGGAGCATCCACTTTCCCGCCGATGAGGCGGAACTGGACGCCGCCCGGCGGCGGTTTGCCTTTGAGGAGCTCTTCTATCTCACCCTGGGCCTGGCCCTTCTGCGGGAGCGGCGGAGCCAGGGCCGGGGGCCGGCCTTTGGAGAGCGGGATCTGGAGGCCTTTTATGCGCTGCTTCCCTTCACCCTGACGGGGGCCCAGCGGCGGGCCCTGGAGGAGTCCGCCGCCGATTTGGCCCTCTCACGGCCCATGAACCGGCTGGTCCAGGGCGACGTGGGCTCAGGCAAGACGGCGGTGGCCGCCGGCTGCGCCTGGCTGGCCGTCCGGTCCGGCTGGCAGTGCGCCATGATGGCCCCCACGGAGATTTTGGCCGAGCAGCACTGCAAAACCCTCGCCGCCATGCTGGCCCCCGCCGGCATCCCGGTGGGGCGTCTCACCGGCTCTATGAAGGCGGCAGAAAAGCGAAAGGTCCTGGCGGCCCTCGCGTCCGGGGAGCTCCCCTTTGTGGTGGGCACCCACGCCCTCCTCTCCCAGGGGGTGGCCTTCCGGCGGCTGGGCCTGGTGATCACCGACGAGCAGCACCGCTTCGGCGTGGAGCAAAGATCCGCCCTGGCGGCCAAAGCCGGGGGGGAGACGGACTTTTCCCCCAATGTGCTGGTCATGTCGGCCACCCCCATTCCCCGGACCCTGGCCCTTATCATCTACGGGGATCTGGATGTGTCGGTCATCGACGAGCTGCCCCACGGCCGGGTACCGGTCAAGACGGTGCTGGTGGGGGAGAGCAAGCGCCAGCGGATGTACGGCTTTGTCCGGGACCAGGTGCAGGAGGGGCGGCAGGTCTACATTGTCTGCCCCGCCGTGGAGGAGAACCCGGAGGGGGCCTGGGACCTGAAGGCGGTGACGGAATACGCCCGGGTGCTGGGAGAGGAGGTCTTTCCCGACCTGCGGGTGGGCCTGGTCCACGGCCGCATGAAGGCCAAGGAGAAGGAGGCCGCCATGGCCGCCTTCACGGCGGGGGAGACCCACATCCTGGTGTCCACCACCGTCATCGAGGTGGGGGTGGACGTGCCCAACGCCAGCCTCATCATCATCGAAAATGCCGACCGGTATGGACTCTCCCAGCTCCACCAGCTCCGGGGCAGAGTGGGCCGGGGGCAGCACCAGTCCTGGTGCGTTTTGGTCAGCGACAACCGGAGCCCCGACACCAGGGCCCGGCTCAAGGTCCTCACCCAGACCAACGACGGCTTCCGGATCGCCGAGGAGGACCTGAAGCTGCGAGGGCCCGGCGACTTTTTCGGGGCCCGGCAGCACGGCCTGCCCGCCCTGCGGGTGGCCGACCTGGAGACCGATACCCGGGTCCTCAAGGAGGCCCAGGAGGCGGCGGCAGAGGTATTGTCAACCGATCCGGACCTCACGGCGCCGGAGCACCGCCCTCTGCTGGAGCGGGTGCGCCGGCTCTTTGAGGAGGACCCGGACCGGTTCAACTGAAACAGAGAGAATGGAGAGAGATCACATG
>DXCX01000105.1 GCA_019115785.1 Candidatus Intestinimonas merdavium
CTGTCGACAAAGTCGACAGGCTCTCTCGCACGTGCAAGCACGTGCTCGAAGGGATGCAGCCTGCGGCGTCGCACTCGCTTTGCTCGCACGCTTGCAGGCTGAGCAGTGTTTTTTCCGACGCACATGTCGCCGGAAAAAACAGATTTCACTTCCTTCCGTCGTCTACGGACGACGGAACTCTGCGAGGCTCTTGCATAATATCTGACGTATTTGCACTTTTTCGACAGACTGGGGACGCCGCTGGTGCACAGCGGCGTCCTCTTTTCTTTCATTGACAGATTCTACCCATATGAGGTAAAATAATGTCCGCGGAATTGGCCGTAAAGGGGCGGAAATCAGACGGTTTTGTCCCTGTAAACGCTGGAGAAAGATGGAGCATGTGCCAATGATCAAAGAGAATCAGCGCCTGTTGAATCAGATCAACATTGTGTCAGATGGGGTTGCCGTTTTCTGTCTGCTCCTGATCGCGTGGTGGGTCCGTTTCCGCCTGCTGCCCGGGGCCATCACTTCGATCCCTTTTTCTGATTACGGCTATCTTGCCTTGGCCATGGTGCCCCTCCACCTCTTTACCTACGCCTCCTTCGGGCTCTATGAGTCCTTCCGGCGCACCCGGCTGTATAAAGAGCTGGGTAAGCTGTTCTGGGCAAATGTGCTGGACCTGGTGCTGGTGCTGGTGGTCCTCTTCCTCACCAAGGAGGTCCACTTCTCCCGGATGGTCCTGGGCATATTCTTTGGGCTGAATACCGCCGTGCTGGGGGGAAAGCGGGTCTGTCTCCGGCTGGCACTGCGCCATTTCCGGGAGCAGGGCTTCAACCTGAAGTCGGTGGTGATCGTGGGCGGAGGAGAGCTGGCCGGACGGTGCTATGAGAAGATCAGCCGCAACCGGAGCCTGGGATATGTGGCGGTGGGCTATGTGTCTCTGCGGCCCAACATCCCTGTGCTCAAATATCTGGGCAGCTATGATGAGCTGGAGCGTATCCTGGACCGTGTCCAGCCGGACGAGGTCATCGCGGCGGTGTCCATGGAGGAATACAGGCGGACCCCGGCCATCATCCAGGCCTGTGAGAAGGCGGGGATCAAGCTCTCCATCCTCCCCTTCTATGCGGAATATATGCCCGCCACGCCACAGTTCGAGGATCTGGACGGCATCCCCCTCCTGAATATCCGGCACATCCCTCTGGACAATCTGGGCAACGCCTTTTTGAAACGGGCCATGGATATTGTGGGCTCCCTCTGCCTCATCGTGCTCACCTCTCCTCTGATGCTGGCGGTGGCCATCGGGGTCAAACTGTCCTCTCCCGGTCCGGTGATCTTTCGGCAAAAGCGGGTGGGGAAGGGGAAAAAGCCCTTCTATATGTATAAATTCCGCTCCATGCGGGTGAACAGCGACCAGGACACCGGCTGGAGCCGGGACAGAGACGACCGGAAGACAAAATTCGGCGCCTTTATTCGGAAATGCTCTTTGGATGAGCTGCCCCAATTTTTTAATGTGCTCCTGGGGAGCATGAGCCTGGTGGGACCCCGACCCGAGGTGCCCTACTACGTGGACCAGTTCAAGGATGAGATCCCACTCTACATGGTCAAGCATCAGGTGCGGCCGGGCATCACGGGCTGGGCCCAGGTGAATGGTCTGCGGGGGGATACCTCCATCAAGGAGCGGATCGAATACGATATTTACTATATCGAGCACTGGTCCTTCTTTTTTGACATTCAGATCCTGTTTCTCACCCTGTTCAAAGGGATGATCAACCAGGAAAAAATCAGCTAAAGGAGAACTTGCATATGTCACGTCTGTTTCCACGGGGAGACAACGGTGAAGGTTCCCATACACCCGGCGCCGCCGGAGGAATGGCTCTGGGGGAGCCCGCGCCCCGTTTTCTGACCCTGCCAGCCTGGACCCGGTATGGTGTGGGGGGTATCCTCATGTTTCTGCTGGCCGGTCTTCTGGGCGCCGGAGCGGAGCGGGAAGCCGGGATCGCGGCCGCTGTTTTGCTGGCGGTGAGTCTGCTGGGCCCCATGCCTGGGTGGTCCGCCAGACATCGGCTCTCCCTGCCCACGCTGGCGGTATGCGTTTATTTCCTCCTCAACTGCGCTGCCGGACTCTACTCCAGATTTGGAGGGAGCGCGGCGATAGAGTTCGGCAAGATCCTCACCGCTTTCTGCGTCTTTTTGGCGGTGCTGCTCCATGTCCGCCGGGGGGAGGTCCGCGGTCTGGTGACCATGGGGGCCGCCGTCTGTGCCGCCTACGGTCTTCTGAGTGTGGACGCTGCCTCCATCCGCAGCTTCAGCGCTGTGTTCATGCAGACCATGGACGGCCTCTTCGGCACATACTTTATGGGTATGGAGACCGGCTATGAGGCCGGAATCCGTATTACTGGTATCTTTGGAAACCCTAACTTTATGGCGGGCTTTTTGGCACTGGGGATTTTTCTCTCCCTTTATCTGGTGCGCGGGGCTGGGAGCCGCCGGGAGCGGCTGGCGGCCTGTCTGCTGCTGGGGCTCAACACCTTCAGCTTTCTCCTGCTGTTCAGTATGGGCGCCGTGGCGTCCTTTGTGGTGGCGGTGTTCCTCTATCTAGCCGCGGAGCGGAGGGAACGTCGGGTCTCCCTGTTTATCCTCCTGGCGGAGACGGCCTTTACCGCCTTGCTCTTTGGCTTTGTAGCCATGCCCGGCCTTGGGAGCGGTCAGGGCGCCCTGGGGATCGTGCCGGACCTGGCTGGTTTTGGCAACGGTCTCGTCCTGTGGGCGCTGCACGAATTTGGCGGCCTGCGCCTGTCCCAGCATCTGGAGCGGAGAAAGCGGGAGACCCTGATCGCTGCCGGGGTGCTGGCCGGGGGCCTGTGCCTGTACGTCCTGCTGGGGTTCCAGCTTACTGGAGGCTATACCCTGGATGCCGGTGAGACGCTGCGCCGGTCCGTCTATCCCGAGGCGGGGACCTATACCCTGGAGGGAGACTGGACGGGGGAGATCAGCGTGACGGTGGAGGGCCAGAACACGGTGGACACCATCGTACACACCAGCACCGTGCTCTACAGCGGTCCCATGGAGGGGGCCTCCTTCACCGTCCCGGAGGGGACACGGGTGGTCTACCTGAATTTCCAGGGCGGGGAAGGGGACCGGCTGGAGTCGCTGTCTCTTTCCAATGGGCCGAGGGTCAAGCTGGGCTATCTGCTCTTCCCCGGCTTCATCGCCAACCGCATCCAGGGCCTGTGGGCCAACCAGAACGCCATCCAGCGCCTGGCCTTTTTCCAGGACGGCCTGCGCATCTATGCCCAGAGTCCCGTCATCGGCAACGGTCTGGGCAGCTTTGAAGGTCAACTATTTAGTGTGCAGGATTTCTACTATGAGACGACCTATGTTCACAACCACTATATCCAGGTCCTCCTGGAGATGGGGATTCCCGGGCTGCTCTCCTTCCTCTTCCTCATCGGCAGCGCCGCTGTCACCCTGCTCCGCCGGCGGCGGGAGGGGGAGCGGGATCATCTGCTGCCGGCGCTGATCGGCTGTCTGGCGGTGTCCGCCCTCCACGCCCTGACGGAAATCGACTGGTCCGTGGGCGTCTATCAGATCATGGCCCTGCTGGTCCTGGGCCTGGTGGCGGTCCGCTTTGCCCGGCCCCTGACCAAAATCGACACAAAGGCGATGGGCATACTCGCCCCCGCCCTGTCTGGGGGAGTCTGCGTGGTCTTTGCCGTTTTGCTCTCGGGCAATCTCTACGCTGAAAACGCCTACGTTGAGGTGAAGGCGGGACTGCGTGAGCAGACGGCGGATACCATGTCCCAGCTGGCGGCCATTGACCGGTACAACTGGGCCCAGTATGAGCTGGATATGGCCGTCAACGCGGCGCAGTCCCCCAATGAGAAGTACGCCGCCATTGCCGCCCGCTATATCGAGGATTGCAGGGCGCTGAAGATTTACACCATCAACCATAGCCTGGAAACCTATGTCTACCTCCCCATGGGCCGCTATGAGGAGCTCTTCCAGGCCTCCCGGGAGGGTATCCCCCAGGCGGCCTCCAAGGAATCCACATGGCAGCAGGAGTTTAATCTCTACGAGGCGGCCATGAGGAATCTTTCCATAGAGGAGCTGGACAAGGTGGGCTGGTTTGCCGGACAGGTGGCCCTGACCTATGAGATGCTGGTGGAATACAACCAGGGCCGTCTCTCTCCGATCACCCTGACCGAACAGAATCTGGCCTTCCTGGACCGGGTACTGGCGTTGGATGAGGTGGGGCTGAACGGTGAAGAGGCGTTAACCTTCCTGGAAAGTGTGGCCTTTGACAGCTAGTCTGCCGCCGCTTACAAAGGGATAGCGCTCCAAATGATGTTGAAAAGACCGGAGCAGGTGCCTTGGCGCCTGCTCCGGTCTTTTGTGGAAAAAATCAGATAAAAAATGTTTGCCTTGTTGGAATAACAACATACGGGGTGGTGCAAGGATAGTATACTGTCCGGGTAGGACAAACAACGCGCTGGAGCATAGACTCCGGCCCAAGATACGACCAGGAGGACAGTACAAATGGAACACAGTATGTTTTGCTATCAGTGTCAGGAGACCGCCGGCTGCGCTGGCTGCACCAGGGTAGGCGTGTGTGGGAAGACGCCGGATGTGGCGGCCATGCAGGACCTGCTGGTCTACGTGACCCGTGGTCTCTCCGCCGTGACCACCGCGCTGCGGGCTCAGGGCGAGGAGATTTCGGCGGAAGTGAACCACCTCATTACGCTGAACCTTTTCACCACCATCACCAACGCCAACTTTGACAAGGCGGCCATCGAGGCGCGGATCACCGCTACCCTGGAGGTGAAGCGCGGCCTGCTGCCCAAGGTACGGGAGCGGGAGCGCCTGCCCCAGGCCGCGCTCTGGGATCAGGCCGACGGCTGGGAGGAAAAAGCTGCCCAGGTTGGAGTCCTCTCCACGGAGAATGAGGACATCCGCTCTCTCCGGGAGCTCATCACCTATGGTCTGAAGGGGCTTTCCGCCTATTCCAAGCACGCCAACGCCCTGCTACAGGACGACGGCGAGGTGGACGCCTTCCTTCAGCGGGCGCTGGCCGCCACTCTGGACGACAGCCTCACCGCCGATGACCTGGTGGCCCTTACCCTGGAGACGGGCAAGTACGGCGTCAACGGCATGGCCCTGCTGGACAAGGCGAATACCGGAGCCTACGGCAATCCGGAGATCACCAAGGTAAACCTGGGTGTGGGCAAGAACCCCGGCATCCTGGTGTCCGGTCACGATCTCCGGGATCTGGAGATGCTGCTGGAGCAGACCCAGGGCACGGGCGTGGATGTCTATACCCATTCCGAGATGCTCCCTGCCCACTATTATCCCGCCTTCAAGAAGTATCCCAACTTCGTGGGCAACTATGGCAACGCCTGGTGGAAGCAGAAGGAGGAGTTTGAGGCCTTCCACGGTCCCATCCTGATGACCACCAACTGCATCGTTCCCCCCAAGGAGAGCTACAAGGACCGGCTCTACACCACCGGCGCGGCGGGCTACCCCGGCTGCCGGCACATCCCCGGCGGCATTGGAGAGCAGAAGGATTTCTCCGCCCTCATCGAGCACGCCAAACGCTGCGCTCCGCCCCAGGAGCTGGAGCAGGGGGAGATCGTGGGGGGATTCGCCCATGCCCAGGTGTTGGCCCTGGCCGACAAGGTGGTGGACGCGGTGAAGAGCGGCGCCATCAAGAAATTTGTGGTCATGGCCGGCTGTGACGGCCGCTCCAAGAGCCGGGAGTATTACACCGAGTTTGCCAAGGCACTGCCCAAGGACACGGTGATCCTGACCGCCGGCTGCGCCAAGTACAAGTACAACAAGCTGGCTCTGGGCGACATTGGCGGTATTCCCCGGGTGCTGGATGCCGGCCAGTGCAACGACTCCTACTCCCTGGCCGTCATTGCCCTCAAGCTCAGGGAGGTCTTTGGGCTGGAGGACATCAACGACCTGCCCATCATCTACAATATCGCCTGGTATGAGCAGAAGGCGGTCATCGTGCTGCTGGCCCTGCTGTACCTGGGGGTGAAGAACATCCACTTGGGGCCCACGCTCCCCGCTTTCCTGAGCCCCAATGTGGCCAAGGTGCTGGTGGAGAACTTCGGCATCGCCGGCATCGGTACTGTGGAGGACGACCTGAAGCTGTTTTTTGGGGAGAACGCCAACGCCTGATGTACCATTTGAACAAAGACAAAAAAGACTGCCCCACGGGGCGGTCTTTTTTGCGATTTCAGGTCTGGAAACGGTACAGCCGGCAGGGGCGGCCCCCGGTATCGTAGTTCACGGAGCTGGCGGCCTCGCCCCGCTCCACCAGATAGTTGACATAGCGGCGCACCGTGACCACCGACAGGCCGGTCTGCCGGGAGACGGCCTCACTGGGCAGTCCCTGGGGCGGGGCGGTACGGAGACACTGGCGGACCCGCTCCAGAGTATCCTCCTGAAGCCCCTTGGGGATACCCTGTCCCACCGAGCCGGCGGGGGAGAAGAGTCTGTCCAGCGCGCTCTGGGTGACCTCGCCGCCCGCCACTGCCTCCCGATGGCGGCAGAAGGTGTCCAGTGCCCGCTGGAAGCGCTCGAAGGTAAAGGGCTTCACCAGATAGTCCACCACTCCCAGCTTGAGAAGCTGATCCACCGTAGCCGTATCATTGGCGGCAGTAACCATGATGGCGTCCACCGAGATGTCCCGGTGGCGCAGGGCCTGAAGAAGCTCCAGACCGGTAAAAAGGGGCATGTAGACATCCAGCACCACCAGGTCGGTGGGGTTCTGGGTCAGCCATTCCAGGGCGGAGTGGCCATCCTGGAAGGTCTGAGCGACCCGGAAGCGGGGGTCTTTTTCAGTGTAAGTACGGTCCAGGAGGGAGACCATGGGGTCGTCCTCTACGATCACAACACGATACAACATGTGTTCACTCCTTGCTTTCCGGTGAGGATTCCCGGCAGAAGCTGAGAAAGAATGACGTACCCACGCCGCTTTCTGACTCCACACGGATCTCCCCGTGGTAGGCCTCCGCGATTTCCTGGACCAGGGCCAGCCCGGTGCCCCGTCCCCTCCCCTTGGAGGTGGCGCCACGCTGGAACATAGTCTGCCGCAGCGCGGGGGGGATGCCGGGGCCGGTATCCTCCACGCACAGTAGCAGGCTCTCCTCACTCTCCCGGATGCTTACCGAAATCTCTTTGGTACTGCTCCGGGACTGGTTGAGAATTTCAATGGCGTTTTCAATGAGATTGCCCAGAATGGTGACATAGGCGTCCGGCGGCAGCCAGGGGCTGTCCTCCCGCAGGGAGCTCTCCCGGCCCAGCACCAGGCGGATGCCCAGCTCATTGGCACGGCTGGTCTTGCCCACCAGCAGTGCCGCCACCGAGGGTTGATGGATCTGGCTCATGATGCGGCCCACCGCCTCCCGGTGGGTCTGGGAGGTGTCCATGATATACTGTTGGGCCTTTTCCGGCTCTCCAATCTGGAGGAGACCCAGGATCACATGGAGTTTATTGAGAAATTCGTGGGTATAGGCCCGCATGGCGTCCACCATATGGCGCACGCCGGTGAGATCGTCGGCCATGCGGGTGAGCTCGGTTCGGTTGCGGAAGATGCTCACCGCTCCGGCCAGCTTGCCATCATCATAGAGCGGGAGTCGGTCGGCCAGCACCCGGATCTCTTTGAGGGAGCTCATGCTGACGTTGTACTCCGGTTGTCCGGTGCGGAGGATCCGGTCCAAAGTGGAGTTGGGATAGGCCTGGTGGAGGGGGCGGCCCAGAACCTCCCCGCGGTCCAGCGAGAGCATCTCCGCCGCCGATGTGTTGAGGAAAATGATGGTCTGGTCTCCGTCGATGGCCAGAATACCCTCCTCCAGTGCGTCCAGGATGTCCTCCCGCTGGTGGAACCGGCGGGCAAAGGCGTCGGGCTCATAACCCAACAGGGATTCCTTGATGCTCCGTGAGAGGCGCTGGGCCAGCAGAGAGCCCAGTACTGCCGCCACCAACCCCACCGCGATCAGGCGCAGGGCGGTGCGCAGCGCCACCTGGGCCATACTGCGAAAATAGACGCCCACGATGATGAAGCCGATCACATTGCCCGCCCCATCCCGGATGGGGGCATAGGCCGAGTGGTCGGAGCCCATGGGGCCGGTCTCATTGTAGGTATAGGGTCCGCCTCCGGCCAGGACCCGCTCCTGGGCTGTGCCGGAGTAGGGGGTGCCGATCAGGGTGCGGTCGGGCACATAGAAGAGGATGGAGTCGGTGTCACCCACCAGAATGAGGTCGATGTCCGAGGTTTGGCGGATGGTATCGTCCAGGTAGTCGGCCAGCTCATCCAGGGGCAGCTCCCCCTGAAGCGCGTCCTGGAGCAGCGGCACCTGAGAGAGGATCGAGGCCGAGTTGAGGAGATTGCCGTCCAGGGAGGCCTGCTCACTTCGCAGGACGAAATAGAGGGTGCCGGCCAGCGAGAGGGCAATGGACACCACGACGATCACAAAGCTCAGATGTACAAGCTGGGTACGGATGGATGGCTTGGTCTGTATTCGCATCATT
Organism: Candidatus Intestinimonas merdavium; assembly: GCA_019115785.1. Taxonomy (GTDB): domain Bacteria; phylum Bacillota; class Clostridia; order Oscillospirales; family Oscillospiraceae; genus Intestinimonas; species Intestinimonas merdavium. Next base: position 8,518 of record DXCX01000105.1, read on the forward strand.
CCCGCCTCCTGTTCTCTCAGTATAGGTAAAATCCGCCGCACTGTCAAACCAAAGCCGCAGAAGATGGTTTCAAAACTTTTTTTACTTTCAAAACCGTTACAAAAAAACGGGAGAAGGAGTATGATGGCCCATGCGAAAACGAGGTGATGTGTTTGGACGCATTCAAGGAAACCCTGGTGGAGGGGCTTGGGACACGAAACGTATTCACCATCCCGCTGCTGGGGGGAATTCCAGTGGCGGAGTCGGTGGTGGTGTCGTGGCTCATTATGGCGGCCCTGATGATCGCCACGCTGCTCCTGACCCGGAGGCTCAGGGTGAGGGATCCCGGCAAGGTACAAATCGGGCTGGAGAGCGCTGTGGAGTTTCTCAACGGCTTTGTCAAGACCAATATCGGCAGGCATTGGCGTCCCTTTGCCCCCTATCTGGGGACGGTAGCGCTGTACATCGCACTGTCCAATCTCATCGGCATCTTCGGCCTGACGCCCCCGACAAAGGACATCAATGTGACCGCAGCCCTGGCCCTTATGAGCATGGTGCTCATCTACGGCGCCCAGTTTCGGTATAACGGTCTGCTGGGCGGTCTAAAAAAATTCGCCGAGCCCATGCCGCTGCTGCTGCCCATCAATCTGATGGAGGTGGCCGTACGGCCCCTGGCCCTGTGCATGCGGCTGTTCGGCAACATCCTGGGCGCCTACATCATCATGGAGATGCTCAAATATGTGGTGCCGGTGATATTGCCGGCCATCTTCAGTATCTACTTCGATCTTTTCGACGGACTCATCCAGACTGTCGTCTTTGTTTTCCTCACCACCCTGTTCACCGGTGAGGGCATCAAAGAGGAAGAATAAGAACAGAAATCAGACAAATTACAAGTAACGGGAGGAAACTATCATGTCCATTGGTATCATCGCAGCCGCCATCGCGGTCTTCACCGGCATCGGCGCCGGCATCGGTATCGGCTTCGCCACTGGCAAGGCCAGCGAGGCCATTGCCCGTCAGCCAGAGGCCTCCGGAAAGATCAACAGCGCCCTGCTGCTGGGCTGTGCCTTGGCGGAAGGCACCGCCATTTTCGGTTTCATTACCGCCCTGCTCATCATCTTTGTGGGTTAAGGGGGCGCCCCCAATGCTGGAGTTCCATCTTTCTAACATTCTGTTCACCATCCTCAACCTGTTGGTCCTATACGCCTTCCTGCGCAAGTTTCTCTTCGGGCGGGTCAACGCCGTACTGGAGGCACGGGCCGCCCTGATCAAGGAGCAGCTCGCTTCCGCTGAGGAGCAGAGCCGTCAGGCGGAGGCACGGAAGAGCGCGTATGAGGAGAAGCTCACCGATGCCCGTCAGGAGGCGGCCAAGATCGTGGCCGACGCCCAGAGCCGTGCCCAGAGGGCCTATGAGAGCAGGCTGGCCCAGGCTGAGGCAGACGCCAAGCAGCTGCGCGGCCAGGCGGAGGCCCAGCTGGCCGCCGAGCGGGAGGCCATGCTGCGGGGCGCCCGGGATGAGGTGGCCTCTCTGGCTCTGTTGGCCGCCGCCAAGGTGGCGGGGCGGGCCATGGACAGCGCCGACGACCAGGCTGCGGTGGATGCGTTTTTGTCGGAAGTAGGTGAGCAGGCATGAGTGAGCTTGCCCGGCGCTATGCGGAGGCTCTCTACGAGGTGGCCCCCAACGAAGAGGCACTGTTCGCCACTGCCCGGACCCTGATGGCGGACGGCACGCTGTGGGAGGCCCTTTGTTCTCCTGCTGTCCAAGCCTGGGAGAAGACCCGGGTGCTGACACGGCTGCCGGCCCTGGATGGCCGGGGCCTGCTGCTGAATTTTTACCGCCTGCTGGCGGAGAAGGGGCGCATGGCCCTGCTGCCCGACATCCTGGAAGCCTTCCGGGATCGAGCCCTGTCCCAGCGCGGGGCGGTCCGCTGCCGTATGACCTGTGTCCGTCAGCCGGGGGCGGAGGAGCTGGAAAAGCTCAGGAAGGCCCTGTGCAAGCTCCATAAAAAACGGGACATCGTCTTTGAGATCCGGCTGGACCCCTCTCTGGTGGGCGGCTTTGTCCTGGAGCTGGAGGGCGTGACCTATGATAAGAGCGTCCAGGGGGCGCTCTCCGGCCTGCGCCGGCAACTGGAAGAGAGGCGAATGGCATGAATACCAGACCGGAAGAGGTCGTCTCCATCCTGCGGGAGGAGATCGAGGAATACGATACCCGGGTCCGCCGGGATGAGACCGGCACGGTGTTGGAGGTAGGCGACGGCATCGCCACTGTCTACGGCCTGGACAAGGCGGTATATGGCGAGCTGGTGGAGCTGGACACC
>DXCX01000106.1 GCA_019115785.1 Candidatus Intestinimonas merdavium
TATAATAATTATTAGTTACTGCTAACTATAATGATTTTCCGCGCTTTTGTCGGTTGCCACAGCAACACGGAGGAACAAGATGGAATCGATTTTTACGGCAATGCGCCGCTGTCAGCTGTTTGATGGGATCCCGGAAGATAAATATCAGAATGTACTTAACTGCCTCCACGGCGAGGTTCGGACTATTCCGAGAAATACAGTGCTCTTGCGGATCGGAGAGCGGCAGCGCCGCCCCGGCGTTGTGATGTCAGGCACCCTGAGAATTTCGCTTTACAGCGAGGACGGGAATCTGCTGACCATTGACCGCCTGAGCCGGGGACGTGTGTTTGGTGAGAGCTTAGTCTGTTCCATGTCTGAGGACAGCCCTATTCAAATTGACGCACTTACCGAAACAGAGGTGCTCTATCTGGACTTTGACCCTCTGCTGCTCCAGCAGGAGAATGGCTGTCCCTACCGGATGCGGGTAACCGCCAATTTGTTACGGGAGATGGGAAAGGGGGCTCTGTTTCTCAATCAGAAAATGCGCATCTTGGCTCAGAACCGTCTTCGCAACCGGATTAAGGTCTACTTGCAAGGGTTGCCGATTGCCTCCAACGGGGAGATCCGGCTGGAGATGGGACGAGGTGAGATGGCGGACTACCTATGTGTAGACCGCAGCGCCCTGTCCAGGGAATTGGGGCGGATGCAGAAGGAGGGGATCCTTACCTACCAAGGACAGGTCGTTCATATTCTGGACAGCGAATTTTTGTCCGCGTGAGCGGAAAAAGCCGGGCTGTCCGTTGCCATGGCAACGGACAGCCCGGCGGTTTTATGGAATAATCTGCTATGGTTAGACAATGCTAACCGAAAAATAAACAACGGATTAAGATTGGAGGACGCAACATGAAGCGCACACTTGCCGCCATCATGGCCTCTGCCATGATGCTCTTTGCCCTGGCCGGCTGCTCCGGAGGAGATCCATCTTCGGAGAGCACAGCCCCTAATGACCCGCCGGAGGGATCCAGCCAGGCTGCCGAACCGGTCACAATCTCTGTCGGCGTACCCACCGCACCGCCCGCCCTGCCGGTGCTGCGCATGATGGACGCCCAGCTGCTGGGGGAGAATGTGACCATTGACCTGAACGTGTGGAACGCCCCGGAGGAGCTGCTTGCCATGGTGCAGGGCGGGGAGCATGACATGTACGCATTCCCGCTTACGGTCATCTCCACCCTGTATAACAAGGGCCTGGATGTGCGGCTGATGAATGTGAATACCTGGGGCGTCACCTACTTCATGACGACCGATCCGGATTTCACCACCTGGAGCGATCTGGCGGGCAAGACGGTATATATCCCGCTCCAGTCCTCCCCTCCGGACGCCCTGACCCAATACTTCCTGAATGAGGCCGGCCTGACCGTGGGCGAGGACGTGGAGGTGGTCTACGCCAGCACCGCCGAGGTAGCAAGCCTTCTGGCCTCCGGTCAGGCGGAGTACGCCACCCTGATCGAGCCCCAGGTCACCTCCGCCATGAAGCAGAACAGCGAGGTGCGCCGGGCCCTGAGCTTCAAGGAGGAGTGGCAGCGGGTCACCGGCACCGACACCATGATCCCCAACGCCGGGTTTGGCACCACACAGACTTTTATTGACGGGAATCCGGAGCTGACGGCCCAGTTCCAGGAGGCCTATGCCGAGAGCGCCCAGTGGGTGCTGGAGAACCCGGCGGAAGCTGCCGCCCTGGCGGAGGAGTACCTGGACATGAACGCCGCTGTGGTGGAGGCCGCCATTCCGAATATGGGCCTCACCTTCAAGAGCGCCCAGGATGCCCGAGAGGAGCTGGACACCTTCTACCAGCTGCTCAACGACTTTGACCCCTCCATGATCGGCGGGGCGCTGCCGGACGACGGACTGTACTATGCGGGCTGAGGCGGGACTCTGGCTCCGCCGCGCCCTGGGGGTTGGCCTGCTACTGGGACTCTGGCAGCTGGCCGCCCTTTTCTTCCCGCCCCTGGTGGTGCCGCCCATTCCGCAAGTGGCGGCGACCCTGGCGGAGCTGATCCGGGAGCCGGATTTCTGGCCGACGGTGGGGACTACGCTCCTGCGGCTGGTGACCGGCCTGGGGATCGGGATCGCCGCCGGGGCGGTGCTGGGGCTGCTGTTCGGTCTGTACCCCAAGCTGGAGGATGTGGGGACGCCGCTGATTCATGTGCTCCAGTCGGTCCCCCCGGTCTGCTGGGTGGTGCTGGCTCTGGTCTGGTTCGGCTTCAACGGACGGCCCTGCATCTTCATCGTGGCAACAGCCACGGTTCCCACGGTGGTCATCAACCTGAGCCACGGGGTGCGGGGCGTGGACCGGCAGCTGCTGGAGATGGCGCGCCTGTACCGCTTTTCCAGGTGGAAGACCCTGCGCCATGTGACGCTCCCCTCCATCCGCCCCTACTTCAACTCCGCCCTGGAGATCGTCATCGGCGGCGGGTGGAAGCTGGCGGTGATGGGAGAGGTGCTCACCACAAACAGCGGCATCGGCGGCGCCATCACCTCCGCCCGGCTCAATGTCCAGCCGGACGCCATCATCGCCTGG
>DXCX01000107.1 GCA_019115785.1 Candidatus Intestinimonas merdavium
CTCCCGAGCTGGGGGAGTGACCTCACGGGTGGAAGTCGGGGCCTAAATTCCCCTCCCGCCAGTGCTTGCGGCACAGTCCGATATACTGGTCGTTGGCCCCCAGCACCACCTGCTCCCCCTCCCGGAGGACCTTGCCCTCCTTGTCGAAGCGGGCGTTGCAGGTGGCCTTCTTGCCGCACCAGCAGATGGTCTTGACCTCCTCGATGATGTCGGCGGTGGCCAGCAGCTCCTGGGAGCCGGGGAAGAGCTGCCCGGAGAAGTCGGCCCGGAGGCCGTAGCAGATCACGGGCACGTTCCAGTCGTCCACGATGTGGACCAGAAACCGCACCTCCTCCCGGCTGAGGAACTGGGCCTCGTCCACGATGACGCAGGCGTAGCGCTTCAGGGCCGCCTCGTCCATGGACCGCATCTCAGAAAAGTAGATGCAGGGGTGGCTCAGCCCCATCCGGGAGGCCACGAACTTGGCCCCGTCCCGCTGGTCGATCTCCGGCTTCACCAGCAGGGCCTCCTGGCCCCGCTCCTCGTAGTTGTAGCGCACCATCAGGGCGTTGGCCGTCTTGCTGGAGCCCATCACTCCGTATCGAAAATACAGCTTTGCCATCTCATTCTCCCTCTTTTGTATTCAGTGCATCCGGTCGTCCACCAGGTGGGTAAAGCTCTGAAAGGCGTTGGGCAGGGCGTAGTCCCGCCGCAGCCCCTCCCGCCCGGCCCACACCCAGCCCGGGGGCAGGCCGGCCCCGGCGGTCTCCACCACCCGGCAGGTCATGCGCCACTCGATGTGGGTGAAGATGTGCTTGCCCGTTCCCCCGTCGGTGAGGTCCACAGGCTCGATCCCCCAGTCCGCCAGGGCGTCCCGGGCGGGGGAGAGCTCGTTGGGATACTCCCACAGCCCCCCCAGCAATCCCCCCTTGGGCCGCTGCCGCAGGGCCACCTTTCCGTCGTGGAACAGCAGAAAGACCACCCGCTCCTCCACCCGCCGGGCCTTTTTGGGGGGCTTGTAGGGCAGCTCCCCCGTCCGCCCCTCCCGCCGGGCCCGGCAGAACTCCGCCGCCGGGCACTTCTCGCACAGGGGCGCCCCGTTGGGCAGGCACACCGTGGCCCCCAGGTCCATCATGGCCTGGTTGAAGTCCCCCGGGGCCCGGACCGGGAGGACGGCCTTCAACGCCGCCCACATCCGCCGTTTGGTGTCCGGCTTTGTGATGTCGCTTCCGTCCCCGGTGAGCCGGGAGACCACCCGCAGCACATTCCCGTCCACGGCGGGCACCGGCACCCCGAAGGCGATGGAGGCGATGGCCCCGGCGGTGTACTCCCCCACCCCGGCCAGGCCCAGCAGGCCCTCGTAGGTGTGGGGAAAGGCCCCGCCAAAGTCCTCCACCACCTGCCGGGCGGCCCTTTGCAGGTTCCGTGCCCGGTTGTAGTAGCCCAGGCCCTGCCAGAGCTTCATGAGCCTGTCCTCCTCCACCGCCGCCAGATGGGCCACGGTGGGCAGGGCCTCCATGAAGCGGCGGTAGTACTCCAGCACCGCCGCCACCCGGGTCTGCTGGAGCATGATCTCGGACACCCACACGTGGTAGGGGGTGGGGTCGCCGCGCCAGGGCAGGGCGCGGGCGTTTTCCTGGTACCACTGCAAAAGGGGAATGGGGAGCCGGGTCAGTTCATCCAAGGGTCTGTCCTCCCATGCCCCCGTGCGGGGGCCTTGTATTCAGGAGCCATTATACAATAAAATTTTTCCCCCCGCAATCAAAACCGCCGCCCCGCCCATCTAATGGTCAGAAAGGAGGGACGCCCATGACCGAGCAGGAATACGCCGTCCGGGCCGACGCCCTGAAGGGCAAGCTCTACGGCATGGCCTTCCTGTACCTGGGGAGCCAGTCCCTGGCCGTGGACGCCGTGGACGAGGCGGTCTACCTGGGCCTGCGCGCCTGCCGCAAGCTGCGGGAGGAGGCCCACTTCAACACCTGGCTCACCCGCATCCTCATCAACGCCTGCAACGCCGAGCTGCGGCGGCACAGGCGGGAGATCGCCATGGCGGAGCTCCCCGAGACGGCACAGGAGGCCTTCGACGCCCTCCCCCTCCGGGACGCGGTGGGACGGCTCCCACGGGAACTCAAAGACGTCATCATCCTGCGCTACTTTACCGGCCTCACCCTGGCCGAGACCGCCCGGACCCTGGACCTCCCCCAGGGCACCGTGGTCACCCGCCAGCGGAAGGCCCTCCGGCTGCTGCGGCTGGAGCTCACCGACGGAGAGGAGGCGGCAAATTCATGAATCGAAACGAGGAGTACTGGGCCCTGGCGGCCCAGCTGAGGGAGACGCCCCCGGAGCTGGAGGGCACGGTGGACCGGGCCAGAGCCCGGGCCCGGAAAAAGCACCTCCGGCGGTGGCTGGGCATCCCCGCGGCCTCCCTGGGGGGCGTGGCGGCGGCCTTCGTGCTGCTGGTGAACTGCTCCCTCCCCTTCGCCCAGGCCTGCGGGCGCATCCCCGGCCTGCGGGACCTGGCGGCGGCGGTGGCCCTCTCCCCCAGCCTGAAGGCGGCGGTGGAGAACGACTTTGTCCAGGTGGTGGACCGGGAGCAGACGGAAAACGGCATCACCTTCCGGCTGGACTACCTCATCCTGGACGCCATGCAGATCAACTTCTTCTACACCGTCTCCGGCGGGGACTATGACAGCTACCACGTCTACCCCAGCATCACCGGCCCCGACGGGGAGGAGCTGGAGGGCTACTCCATCATCAGCGGGGAGGCCGCCCCCGGGGAGCTGAGCGACTTTAACGTCAACTATGCCGACGACGGCCAGGTGCCGGAGGCCCTGCGCCTCACCTGCAAGGTGACCGCCCGGCGGGAGGCGGGAGACGGCATGGCCCCGGCCGCCGACGAGAGCATCTGGGACGAGCCGGCCCCCGACCGGGAGCCGGAGATCGTGGCCACCTTCACCTTCGACCTGGCGCTGGACGACCGCTTCACCGTCCCCGGCGATACCCTCCCCCTGGACAAATGGGTGGAGGTGGACGGCCAGCGTCTCCTCCTCCGGGAGCTGGAGGTCAACCCCACCCACGCCCGGCTGGCGGTGTCCACCGACCCGGAGAACACCGCCTGGCTCCGGGGGCTGGACTTCTACCTGGAGGACGAGAAGGGGAACCGCTACGAAGCCGGCGCCCGCTCCGGCAGCAGCGGCCGCCTGGTGGCCAGCGGCGCCGACGGCGTCAACGAGGTCATTTACTACTACCTGGAGAGCAGCTTCTTCCGTCACCCGGAGCGCCTCACCCTGTACCTCACCGGGGCGGAGTGGCTGGACAAGGACGCGGAGTGGGTCACGGTGGACCTGACCACCGGCGCGGCCAGCTGGCTCCCGGAGGGGGTGGAGTTCCGCTCCATCGACCGGCGGGGGGAGGACGTCCACTGCGTCGTGGACACCCCGGACGCGGGAGCGCTCTTCACCTGGGACTACCGGGACCCGGAGGGGGGCGAGCACCGCTGGGAGAGCATGAGCATGACCGTGCGCGCCTCGGAGCCCGTCGAGGAGGACCTGGAGACGGAGCCCCACCAGATCTCCTTTACCCTGGGGGACTACCCCTGGGACACCGTGGAGCTGAAGCTGCGCGCCTCCCGGGAAACGGAGCTGGCGGAGCCGGTGGCCGTGGCGCTGCCCTGACGGGGGAATATGGGGGCCATTTCCCCGAATGGCTCCCATATTTTGCTCGATTTCCCCCGAAAAACCCTTGACAATTCTGAAATTTCGTATATAATAATATAGCTTGTCTGAGATCGGGCGGGCAACATCCTTGCTCCTGCACGAGCAGGGGCCATATGTCCATAAGGAGGTGCAAGAAAACATGGCAAAGATCAACGGCAACTACGAGGTGGTCTACATCCTCGATCCCGCCCTGGGCGAGGAGGCCATCGCCGCTATGGTCGCCAAGTTCAAGACCATGGCGGAGGCCCGGGGTACCGTGGCCGAGGTTGACGAGTGGGGCAAGCGCCGTCTGGCCTATCCCATCAACGACCTGAACGAGGGCTACTATGTGCTCATGACCTTTACGGCTGACGCCGCCTTCCCCGCCGAGCTGGACCGCGTGCTGCGGATCACCGACGGCGTGATGCGCTCCATGATCGTCTGCAAGGACGAGCAGTAAGGAGCCTCAGAAATGCTCAACAAGATCTTCCTTCAGGGCCGCCTGGTGGCCGACCCTGAGATGCGGCACACCCCCTCCGGGGTGGCCGTGGCCACCCTCCGTCTGGCCGTGGACCGGGACTTCAAGGACCGGGAGACCGGGGAGAAGAAGGCCGACTTCATCAATGTAGTGGCCTGGCGCTCCACCGCCGAATTTGTCTCCCGGTACTTCACCAAGGGCCGCATGGCCATCGTAGAGGGCCGTCTCCAGATGCGGGATTGGACCGACAAGGACGGCAATAAGCGCACCACCGCCGAGGTGGTGGCCGACAACGTCTACTTCGGCGATTCCAAGCGGGACGGCGAGGGCGGCGGCAGCTACGGCGGCTCCTATGGCGGCGGCTATTCCGCCCCGGCCCCCAGCGCCCCCGTGCCCCCTCCGGCCTATTCCGCCCCCATGGGCGGCGGCAGCCAGTTCGCCGAGCTGGATGACGATGACGGAGAGTTGCCGTTTTGACGCGCAGCGTTAAAACGGCCCTTTTACAAAACTATTTCTGAACAAGGAGGGTATATACCATGCCTATGGATAGAGAGCGTCCCCGCGGCCGCAAGCGCCGCAAGGTTTGCAGCTTCTGCGTGGACAAGGTCGAGCACATCGACTACAAGGACGCCGCCAAGCTGCGTCGGTTCCTCTCCGAGCGTTCCAAGATCCTGCCCCGCCGGACCACCGGCACCTGCGCCATGCATCAGCGTCAGCTGACCCAGGCCATCAAGCAGGCTCGCCAGATCGCTCTGCTGCCTTTCGTCACCGACTGATTGATCGACGGCAAAAAGCCGGACATGCCAACGCATGTCCGGCTTTGTTCTTTATGCGCAGAAGCGGTGCTTCCCGATGACCTTGATGAGGGGCCGGGACCAGATCCAGGAGCTGGTGGCGGTGTCCGGGTTAAAGTAGTAGATGGCACCGCCGCTGGGGTCGGCCCCGTTGATGGCGTCCCGGGCGGCCCGGACGGCGGAGTCGGCCACGGGCTGGTCGATCTGCCCGTCCACCATGCAGGTAAAGGCCCCGGGCTGGTAGACCACACCGGCGATGGTGTTGGGGAAGGAGGGGTGGCTTACCCGGTTGAGGATGACCGCCCCCACCGCCACCTGGCCGCTGTAGGGCTCCCCCCTGGCCTCCGCCGAGATGACCTTGGCCAGCAGGGCCACATCGCTGTCCCAGGCCGACGAGGAGGTGCTCCCCGACGACATGCCCAGGGCCTTCAGGGTGGCGGGACCCACCACCCCGTCGGCGGTGAGGCCGTTCTTTTTCTGGAAGAGCTTCACCGCCGCCTCCGTCTTGCTGCCGTAGATGCCGTCCGCCGTCCCATCCAGATAGCCCCAGCGGATGAGTTTTTCCTGGATGGTCCGCACCGTCTGGCCCGAGGAGCCCCGCCGGTAGGTGGCCGCCTGGGCGGTTTGGACCATGGTGATGATGAGGATATTCAAAAGAAAGATCAGGGCCAGGGATAAAATCAGCCGTTTTCTCTGTTCCCGCACGTTCCCGCCTCCCAAAAAAGTCTCGCCATTAGTGTACGGCTCCGCCGCCTTTCTTATGAGCGGTGAATCATGGAAGAAAAATTGGGCCATACTGTTAGAGAAACCTTTCTTTGTATCAAAGGAGCGGCATCACTATGGTCAAAGGCATCAACAAACAGGTCATCGTGGTCAAGGCGCCCGACCCCCGTCTCTTCGAGGAGGCCATCTTCATCCTGCGGGAGGGGGCGCTGGCCGAAGGGGCGAGCCCGGAGCAGGTGCTCAAGGAGGCCCGGCAGGCGGCCAAAAGCTACGTCTCCCGGAGCACCATCCCGGGAAAATGGTTCCAGGCCATCCCCGCCCCGGCCTACGCCGCCGCCGGCGCCCTGGCCGCCACCGCCGCTTGGAGTCTGGCCCTTTTCTTCTGATGGGCCATTGTGCCCACCTCCTCCTTGTGCTACAATGGTCCTGCATCAGGCGGCCTGTCCCCTGGCAGGCCGGCCTGAGAGCCATTGTAAGAAGGAGCGTTATTATGTATCAGGTTTCCAATTTCATGGACAATGACGACGTCAAGACCCTCTCCCAGCTGGGGCCCTTCTCTGTCATCGAGTACCAGCGCGACCTGAGCGTCACCCCCTCCTCCGCCATCAACGCCTATTACTGCGCCCAGATGAACGTGAGAAAGCGCCAGCTGGTGTGTGACCTCAGCAAGGCCCAGGTCACCGTCCAGGCCGGCGCCATGCAGTGGATGCTGGGCAATGTGAACGCCACCACCGGTATCAAGGGGGTGGGCGACCTCTTCTCCAAGGCCGTCCGGGGCAAGGTCTCCGGCGAGTCGGCCATCAAGCCGGAGTACACCGGCGACGGCCTGCTGGTGCTGGAGCCCACCTACCGCCACCTCATCCTCATGGACGCCGCCGACTGGGGCGGCTCGGTGGTACTGGACGACGGCCTCTTCCTGGCCTGTGACTCCCGCCTCCAGCACAAGGCCGTCATGCGCTCCAACCTCTCTTCCGCCGTGGCCGGCGGGGAGGGCCTTTTCAACCTGAGCCTCAACGGCAGCGGCGCCTTCTGCATCGAGTCCGAGTGCCCCCGGGAGGAGCTGGTGGAGATCACCCTCCAAAACGACGTGCTCAAGATCGACGGCAACTACGCCATCGCCTGGAGCGCCAGCCTGGAGTTCACCGTGGAGCGCTCCGGCAAGAGCCTCATCGGCTCCGCCGCCAGCGGGGAAGGTCTGGTCAACGTCTACCGGGGCACCGGCAAGGTCCTCATGATGCCCACCGCCAAGATGCCCAACCTGTAAACCATACATACAAAAACGTCCCCCGGAGGCCTGCCCTCCGGGGGACGTTTGCGTGATTGTTGTGTGTGGTCCGGCTCAAAGCTGTCCGGCCTTTTCCTTCAAAAAGTCCTTGAGCCACTCTCCCGTCTCCGGGTGGGCCAGGGAGAAGTCGATGGTGGCCTCCAGGAAGCCCTTCAGGTTGCCGGTGTCATACCGCTTCCCCTCAAAGTCCACCGCCACCATCTTGTTCCCCTTGCACAGCTCCTTCAGGCCGTCGGTGAGCTGGATCTCCCCGCCGTAGCCCGGCTTCAGGTTCTCCAGGATGTCGAAGATGGCGGGCTGGAGCACATACCGGCCCAGGATGGCGTAGTTGGAGAAGATCTCCTCGGGACGGGGCTTTTCCACCATGTCGCTCACCCGGAAGACGCGCTCCTCCAGGGGCTCCACCTTCACGGAGGAATACTTGGCGATGGCCTGGGTGCTCACCTGCTGCACCCCCACACAGGAGGCGCCGTACTTCTCCGCTCCGGCGATGAGCTGGCCGATCACCGGGGTGCTGGCCCGCATGATGTCATCCCCCAAAAGCACGGCGAAGGGCTCGTCCCCCACGAAGCGCTTGGCCCGCCAGATGGCGTGGCCCAGGCCCTTGGTCTCCTTCTGCCGGACGTAAAAGATGTTGGCCAGGTCGGCGGCCCGCCGGACCTCGGCGAGCTCCCGCTCCTTGCCCGCCCGGGCCAGACGCTCCTCCAGCTCGGGATAGTAGTCGAAGTAGTCATCCATGGCGGATTTGGCCCGGTTGGTCACCACAAGGATGTCCTCGATCCCGGCGTCCACCGCCTCCTCGATGATGTATTGGATCACCGGCTTATCCACAAGGGGGAGCATCTCCTTGGGCACCGTTTTGGTGGCGGGCAGCATCCGGGTCCCCAGCCCGGCTGCCGGGATGACAGCTTTCCGTACTTTCATCTGATCTCCTCCATTGGCGGAGGGCCGGGCCTCACGCGTGGGTGAGGCGTCCCTCCGGAATCAGGTCGTGGAAAAACTTGATCTGGGGCATGGCCCGCAGCAGGATGGTGCCCAGCACCAGGCACACCCCCAGTTCCCCGATGCCCACGGTGACGGCATTGTAGAGCCAGGCGGCGGGCAGGGCGGCGGTGATGCCCACCTCGGCAAAGCCGATGGTGAAGCCCACCAGCACCATGTTGCACAGCACCGGGGGCAGCCAGGCTGTCCACCAGTGGCGGACTCTACTGGTCCACAGGGCGGCGATGAGGGTGGCCAGGGAGCCCACCACCATGTCCATGGGGCCGTAGGGCGAGAGCAGGTTGGCGATGAGGCAGCCCACAAAGAGCCCCGGCGCGGTGGCCGGGAACAGGAAGGGCAGGACGCACAGCGCCTCGGAAAAGCGGAACTGGATGGGGCCGTAGGCCAGGCCGAAGATGTTGCTGAAGTAGCTCAGCACGGCGTACAGGGCGGCCACCATGGCCGCCAGGGTGAGATCGCGGACGGGACTTCTGCGCATGGGTAAAAACCTCCATTTTTTGTTTAGAGTACGTGTGCCGCGTACAGCGGCGCGGGTCCCTTTCCCCGGACGCAGGGCACAGGGCGTCCGGACGGCATTCTCCGCGCCGGTTGGACTGGGTGGGGAACCAGTCATCGCCATTATAGCACGGTCTTTCTCCGATGTATAGCCCATTTCTACCTTTACACCGGAACTTTTCCCCCGTATAATGTCATAACAGAAGGCTGTCCGCCCGAAGGGGCCGGACCACACCACCAAGGAAGGACTGATCCCATGCGTATCCTGATCATCGACGGCCAGGGCGGCGGCATTGGCGCCCGGCTGGTGAGTTTGCTCCGGCCCCGGCTGCCGGCGGGCTGTGAGCTGCTCTGCACGGGCACCAACTCCCTGGCCACCAGCGCCATGCTCAAGGCGGGAGCCGACCGGGGGGCCACCGGCGAGAATGCCCTGTGCTACAATGCCCAGCGTTCCGACCTCATCCTGGGGCCCATCGGCGTCGTCCTCGCCAATGGGATCATGGGGGAGGTCTCTCCGGCGGCGGCCTCCGCTGTCTCCGGCGCCGAGTGCGTCAAGATCCTCATCCCCTCCCCCACCTGCGGCACCCTCATTGCTGGCACCGAGGACTGCCGGCTGGAGGAGTACCTCCGCCGGGCGGTGGAGCTGGCTCTCCAGGAGCTGGAGAAGGCCGGGTTCTCCCCCACCTGACCCCATTGCGGCAAAAAATTCCCCTTTCCGTTTGGAAAGGGGAATTTTTGCACATTCAGAGTGTCTTACTCCGCGTCCTGCATGGCCTTGGCCGCCTCGATGGCCTTCTCCTGGGCAGCAGGCGGGGCTTTGCCCATTTGAGCACAGCTCAAATGGGGTCCCTTTCGACTTCACATGCTCGGCGGAAATGAATTCCGCCTGCGCCAAGGGCCTGGGCCATTTGGCCCAGGCCCTTGTACGGCGCTTGCGCGCCGCCCCGTCTGCGACGGGGCCCCCGAGGAGGCCCCGCCGCCGGGTAACGTTGTGTCTTATTCCGCCTCCTGCATAGCCTTGGCCGCCTCGATGGCCTTCTCCTGGGCAGCAGGCGGGGCTTCCTCGTAGCGGACAAAGTGATAGGTGAAGGAGCCTCTGGACTGGGTGATGGACCGCAGGTCGATGGCGTAGGAGGTCATCTCGCCCATGGGCACCTCGGCCTCCACGATCTGGTTGCCGTCGTGGTCGGGGTTCATGCCCATGATGCGGCCCCGGCGCTTGTTGAGGTCGCCGATGACGTCGCCCATGTAGCTGTCGGGGATGGTGACCTTCAGCTCGCCGATGGGCTCCAGCAGCACGGGGCTGGCCTGGGGCATACCGGCCTTGTAGGCCAGCTGCACGGCGGTCTTGAAGGCCATTTCGGAGGAGTCAACGGGGTGATAGGAGCCGTCGAACAGGGTAGCCTTCAGGTACACCACGGGATAGCCCGCCAGCACGCCGTGGACCACGGCTTCACGCATACCCTTCTCAACAGCGGGGAAGTAGTTCTTGGGCACAGCGCCGCCCACGACCTCCTCACAGAACTGGAGTTCCTCAGTGTCGCCGGGCTCAAAGCGCATCCACACGTCGCCGAACTGGCCGTGACCGCCGGTCTGCTTCTTGTGGCGGCCCTGGACCTGCACGGTCTTGCGGATTGTCTCACGATAGGGAACCTTGGGCTTTTTCAGGGTGACGTCCACGCCAAACTTGGATTTCAGCTTGGAGACAGCCACATCCAGGTGCTGCTCACCCAAGCCGCTGATAATCATTTCATGGGTCTCGTTGTTGGTGGAGAACTGCAGAGTGGGATCCTCTTCAGACAGGCGCATCATGCCCTGAGCGATCTTGTCTTCCTCGCCCTTCTTGGCGGGGACAATGGCCATGCTCA
>DXCX01000108.1 GCA_019115785.1 Candidatus Intestinimonas merdavium
GTGGCCGGCGGTGATGACCTCGGGGGCGGTGGACATGCCCACGGCGTCGGCTCCGGCCATCCGGGCGAACCGCACCTCCGCCGGCGTCTCATACTGGGGGCCGGGGAAGTACATGTACACGCCCTCCCGGAGGGCGATCCCCAGGTCGGAGGCCGCCTTCCGGGCCAGGTCCTGGAGGGCAGGGGTGTAGAGATGGGAGGCGTCAGGGAACCGGGGACCGAACTCCGGCAGATTCTCCCCCCGGAGGGGAGACTCCATAAAGATATTGATGTGGTCGGTGATGAGCATGAGATCACCGGCCTTGAAGTCCAGGTTGACGCCGCCGGCGGCGTTGGTCACCACCAGGGTATCGCAGCCCAGCAGACGCAGCACCCGGACGGCGTAGGACACCTCTTCATAGGAATAGCCCTCATAGTGGTGCATCCGGCCCTGCATGACGGCCACCTTCTGGCCCTGGAGCGTGCCGAAAACCAGCTGGCCCTTATGGCCGGGGGCGGTGGATGCCTTGAAATGGGGGATGTCCCGGTAGGATACCCGGATCGGGTCCTCCACTACATCGCCCAAAAAGCCCAGACCGGAGCCCAGGATCATGGCCACCTTGGGGACAAAGGCGCCCAGCTTGGCGCGGATAAATTCAGCGCTTTCCTGATATTGGACAAAGGTATAGCTCATGGGTCGTCCTCCTTTGTGTGATGGGTCGTGTTGGCGTACACGCATTTTACACCAGCTGTGGAAAAAAAGCAAGAAAAGCCGGTATTTTGAAGGGCAAAGGCCCCATCAAAATGGGGCTTGGAGAAAGTTCCCCTTGCCAGAGGCCCATACCTGTCATATAATGTACGTCCGCACCATCCGATCATACTAATTTTTGGGAGGCAAATCACAATGGCATTGACACAGGCAGACATCGCCCGCGTAAAGGCACTGGGCTTTCTGCGCAACCGGGGCACCGAGCTTTTTTCCGGCCGTATCGTCCCCACCGGCACCGTTTTCACCGCATGGGAGCTCATCGCTACCGCCGAGCTGGCCGCCCGCTTCGGCAACGGCAAGGTGATTCCCACCGTCCGCATGACCTTGGAGCTGCCCGGCATCCCCTACGAGCGCATTGATGAGGCCATCAGCTTTGCCGCTGCCCGGGGGCTGCGCTTCGGCGGCACCGGCGCCAAGATCCGTCCGGTGACCTCCTGCAAGGGCACCACCTGCGTCTTTGGCATGTACGACACCCAGGCCATGTGCCGGGCCATCCACGAGCAGTATTATCTGGGATGGAACAAGGTCTCCCTCCCCCACAAGTTCAAAATCGCTGTGGGAGGCTGCCCCAACAGCTGCATCAAGCCCAGTCTCAATGACTTCGGCATTGAGGGCCGGCGCACTCCCGACGGCGTCCGCTTCCAGCTCTACATTGGCGGCACCTGGGGCCGCACCACCCGCATGGGCAGCGCCTTCCCCCGCCTGGTGGAAAAGGAGGAGATCTTCCCCCTCCTGGAGAAGACCATGCTCTGGTTCCGGGAAAATGCCTATCAGCGGGAGCGCCTGGGCTCTGCCATCGACCGCGTGGGCACCGACGCCCTCTTTACCGCCCTGGAGAGCGACGACCTTTTAAACCGCAAGGACGAGATCCTCGCCGCCCCGCTCCTTCAGAAGCCCTGAGTCTGTCCTCTTCTTGAAGAAAAGGGCCAAAAACCTCATTTTCACTCTGAAAAGAGGCGTCTGTCCCCAGTCCCCCACGGTGACAACAGCACCTCCCCGGTCTCCCTACGTGAACGATACATCCCGGCAGGAAGAATCCGCCCCGCCATCCTCAAATATGGCGGGGCGGATTCTTATGTCTTTCAGAACTTGTTCTCGGTTCGGTAGCGCTTTTGGGGCACATAGGTGCAGTGAAGGATCTCATGGGCCTTATGGCCGCCGGGCTTGCCCAGGTAGTCCTTGTAGACGGCCTGGAGCACCGGGTTCTCATGGCTCTTCCGGATGGGCATATTCGCGTCCTGCCGGTAGAGGGCGGCGGCCCGGAGAGCGGGAATGTCGGTGAAGGAGCGCGCCTCGGCGGGCTGGAGGGGCTGTCCGCCGCCGTTGATGCAGCCGCCGGGGCAGGCCATAAACTCGATGAAGTCATACTGCATGGTGCCATTCTTCACCCCATCCAGCACCGTCTTGGCGTTGTGGAGCCCGGAAGCGGCGCACACCCGTACTGTTCGGCCGGGCAGCTCATAGGTGGCCTCCTTGATGCCCTTCATGCCCCGGACCTCTTGGAACTCCAGGGGCTTCATCTCGCCGCCGGTAAGGAGCTCCACCACGGTGCGCAGCGCCGCCTCCATCACGCCGCCGGAGGCGCCGAAGATAACGGAGGCGCCGGTGGACAGGCCCAGCATGGGGTCAAATTGGCCGTCGGGCAGGTGGTCGAAGAGGATGCCGGAGCGCTGGATCATCCGGGCCAGCTCCCGGGTGGTGATGGAGATGTCCACGGGCATGCAGCCGTTGGCCATCCGCTGCTCCTCCCGCTGGATCTCATATTTCTTGGCGGTACACGGCATGACCGAGACCACCACGATATTCTTGGGGTCAATGCCCATCTTCTCGGCATAGTAGCTTTTCACCAGGGCGCCAAACATCTGCTGGGGGGACTTGCAGGTGGAGAGGTTGGGCAGCATGTCGGGGTGGTGCTGCTCACAGTAGCGGATCCACCCGGGAGAGCAGGAGGTGATCATGGGCAGGGTGCCCCCCTCCTTCAGCCGCTCCAAAAACTCGGTGCCCTCCTCCATAATGGTGAAGTCGGCGGCGTTGTCCACGTCAAAGACCTTGTCAAAGCCCAGGCGGCGCAGGGCGGTGACCATCTTCCCCTCCACATTGGTGCCGATGGGCAGCTTGAAGCACTCGCCCAGGGTGACCCGGACGGAGGGGGCGGGACCCACTACCACATGCTTGGTGGGGTCGTTGAGGGCGGCCCATACCTTCCCGGTGTCGTCCTTTTCAGAGAGGGCGCCGGTGGGACAGGCCACAATGCACTGACCGCAGGAGACGCAGTCCACCTCGGAGAGGTCCCGGTCAAAGGCGCAGCCCACATGGGTGGCAAAGCCGCGGTCGTTACAGCCGATGACGCCCACCTCCTGGGTGGCCCGGCAGACGGCGGTGCAGCGGCGGCACAGGACGCATTTGGAGTTGTCCCGGACCAGATGGGGGGCCGAGTCCTCGATGCGGGGCAGCAGCTCGTCATTGGCGTAGCGGACGGCGTCAATGCCCAGCTCGGCGGAGAGCTCCCGGAGCTCGCAGTGGGCGTTCCGGGCGCAGGTAAGGCAGTCCATCCGGTGGTTGGAGAGGATGAGCTCCAGGGTGAGCTGGCGGGAGTGGCGGACCTTTTCTGTGTTGGTCTGGACCTCCATGCCCTCGCTCACCGGGTAGACGCAGGAGGCCACCAGGCTCTTGGCCCCCTTAACCTCCACCACACAGATGCGGCAGGCGCCGATCTCGTTGATGCCCTTGAGATAGCAGAGGGAGGGGATCTTGATACCGGCGTTCCGGGCGGCCTCCAGGACGGTGGTCCCCTCGGGCACGGTGACGGGAATGTCGTTGATCTTCAGGGTTACCATTTTCTTATCCATCTTCTGCTCCCCTCCTTAATGCTTGGAAATGGCGCCAAACCGGCAGTTGTCCATACAGGCGCCGCACTTGATGCACTTGTTGGGGTCGATGACGTGGGGGGCCTTTACCGCGCCCATGATGGCATCGGCGGGGCAGTTCTTGGCGCAGAGGGTGCAGCCCTTGCACTTGCCGGGGTCGATGACGAAGTGGAGCAGATTCTTGCACACGCCGGCGGGGCAGCGCTTCTCCACCACATGGGCGATGTATTCGTCTCGGAAGTGGTGCAGGGTGGAGAGCACCGGGTTGGGGGCGGTCTGTCCCAGGCCGCACAGGGCGCTCTGCTTGATGTGCTCACACAGCTCCTCGATGGTGGCCAGGTCCTCCAGGGTGCCCTTGCCCTCGGTGATCTTGGTGAGGAGGTCATAGAGCCGCTTGGTGCCAATGCGGCAGGGGGAGCACTTGCCGCAGGACTCGTCAATGATGAATTCCAGGAAGAACTTCGCGATGTCCACCATGCAGTTGTCCTCATCCATCACGATGAGGCCGCCGGAGCCCATCATGGAGCCGATGGCGCCCAGGGAGTCGTAGTCCATGGGGGTGTCGATGAGCTCGGCAGGGATACAGCCGCCGGAGGGACCGCCAGTCTGGGCGGCCTTGAATTTCTTGCCGTTGGGACAGCCGCCGCCGATCTCCTCGATGACGGTGCGCAGGGTGGTGCCCATGGGGATCTCCACCAGACCGGTATTGGTGATCTTACCGCCCAGGGCGAAGACCTTGGTACCGGTAGAGCCCTTGGTGCCGATGGCGGCAAACTTGTCGGGGCCGTTGTTCAGAATCCAGGTGATGTTGGCATAGGTCTCCACGTTATTGAGGAGGGTGGGGCGCTGGAAGAGTCCCTTGTTGGCGGGGAAGGGAGGCCGGGGATGGGGCTCTCCCCGCTTGCCCTCAATGGAAGTCATGAGGGCGGTCTCCTCGCCGCAGACAAAGGCGCCGGCACCCAGGCGCAGCTCCAGATCGAAGTCGAAGCCGGTGTCGAAGATATTCTTGCCCAGCAGGCCGTACTCCCGGGCCTGGTCAATGGCCACCTGGAGGCGGTGGACGGCGATGGGGTACTCGGCACGGACGTAAATATATCCCTGGCTGGCGCCAATGGCGTAGCCGGCAATGGTCATGGCCTCGATGACGCTGTGAGGGTCGCCCTCCAGCACGGAGCGGTCCATAAAGGCGCCGGGGTCGCCCTCGTCAGCGTTGCAGCAGACGAACTTCACCCCATCTGGGCTCACCGCGTCGTGGGTCATCTGCCACTTGCGGCCGGTGGGGAAGCCGGCGCCGCCCCGGCCCCTGAGCCCGGACGCCAGCACGGCGTCGATGACCTGTTGGGGGGTCTGCTCAGTGAGGGCCCGGCCCAGGGCCTCGTAGCCGCCGGTGCCGATATATTCGTCGATGCTCTCCGGGTTGATGACGCCGCAGTTCCGCAGGGCAATGCGGTACTGGTTTTTGTAGAAGCGGGTGTCGGAGAGGCTGGTGACCCGCTCGGCGCTCTCCCCCTCCTTGTGGAGGAGCCGCTGGACGATGCGTCCCTTGACGATGTGTTCGGCGACGATCTCCGCCACGTCGTCGGGGGTGACATGGGTGTAGAAGGCCCCCTCGGGATAGATGAGGACCACCGGACCCATGGCGCACAGGCCGAAGCAGCCGGTCTTGACCACCCGGGCCTCCTGGTCCATACCCTGGGCCTTCAGCTCCCGCTCGAAGGCCTCGATGATCTTGGGGCTGTTGGAGGAGGAGCAGCCGGTGCCTGTGCACACCAGGATGTGGGATCGGACAAAATTCATCTCTTACCCCTCCTCATTCCGCCGCCCCGATGGTATACTCGGTGACCGGGCTATGGTTGACCAGATGCTCGGCGACGATGCGGGGCACCTTTTCCGGCGTCAGCTTCACGTAGGTGACCTTTTCCTCTCCCGGAACGTAGACCTCGGCGATGGGCTCCAGGCGGCAGACGCCGATGCACCCCGTCTGGGTGACAGTGACGTTCTTCAGCTCCCGCTTGGCCACCTCCTCCAGGAAGGCGGTGAGCACCGGCCGGGCGCCCGCGGCGATGCCGCAGGTGGCCATACCCACCACGACCCGGATGTCGTCGGCGCTGTTTTCACGTAGATCAATTTGCTTCTGCATTTTCTCACGGATGGCTCTGAGTTCTTCCAGGCTCTTCATATCTTCACTCCCTAACGTGTTGGTCTTGGTCATTGGGGCGGCTCATGCCGTCTCGGCCTCTCCCTCGGCCACGTAGGCGCGTATCCACTCGGCCACCTCCGGCTCGGAGAGGGGCACATGGGGCCCCAGCACGGCGCGGATCTCCGCCGTATCGAACCGGAATTCCCCCCGCTCCGTTTTCCGCGTATAGGTGAGCTCCATGCCCTCAGGCAGGCCCTGGGCCAGCAGAGATACAGTGGAGGCGGTATCCCCCAGAGGGGGGCAGTCGATGTGGTCGGTGTGGAAGGTGGCGGCGACGGTGGTCCCCACCCCCAGCTGGCTCTCCACCCGCAGCTCGCCGCCGGTCTGCTCCGCCGCCAGGCGGAGGAGGGGCAGGCCCAGGCCCACCTTCCGGGTGGTACGGGTGGTGGTGAAGGGGTCGGTAACACTGGCCAGAAACTCCGGGGACATGCCCCGGCCGTCGTCGGCCACCGTGAGCCAGAGCATTTCGCCGCGCTCCTCCACCCCCAGATCCACATGACGCGCCCCGGCGGCAATGGAGTTCTGGGCGATGTCCAGCAGATGGAGAGAGAGCTCTTTCATCCCGCAGCCTCCTCACGGCGGCCCGGCCCTGTCACCGGGCATGTTTATTCGTAGCGGTCCAGGATGGCCCCCACCTGATCCGGGGTCAGGCGGCCGTAAACATCGTTGTTAATCATCATGACGGGCGCCAGGCCGCAGGCGCCAATGCACCGGCAGGCATCCAGGGAAAACTTCCCGTCCGGGGTGATGGAGCCGGGCTTGATGCCCAGCCGCTGCTGTACCGCCTCCAGTACATCGGAGGCTCCCTTTACGTAGCAGGCGGTGCCCAGACACAGGCTGATCTGATACTTCCCCTTGGGGTTGAGGGTGAACTGTGCGTAGAACGAGGCCACCCCATAGACCTCGCTGAGGGGGATGTCCAGCCCCTCAGCCACCATGATCTGGACCTCCTCCGGCAGATAGCCGAAGATGTCCTGGGCCGCCTGGAGCACGGGCATGGTAGCGCCGGGCTGTCCCTTGTGCTCGGCGATGACCGAGCGCAGCCGCTCCTCCTGCTCTGGGGTACCGTTGTAGGGTACAACGGTCTTCACGTTTGGCATAGTCGCGTTCCTCCTTTTTTCCCATACCGTAGATCACCCATCCGGCGGGAAGACCGTGGGTGATGTTCTCTATTCTAACCGTTGTTTTTGTACACTTCAACCATTTTTTTAAATGGAACAAACATTTTACAGGTAAAAAAACGGCTCCGCCCCATCTCACCGTCCGCCCCGGCGCAGCCAGGCCAGCACCGCCGCCCGGGACCGGGCGGGCACCTCCATGGACTGTTCCGCCTGGCCGATCTGATGGATGTAGTGGGCATCGGTGCCGCTGACCGTTCCCACCCCCCGCAGATCCCGCCGGGCCCGGGTAAAATCAGGGGGGCACCGCCGGGAGAGCTCCGCCAGTGGGAAGCCCATGGACGGGTCCCAGAGGCCCAGGTTGGAGAGCAGAGAGAAGCTGTTCCGGTCGATATGGGCGGGGTAGGCCACCCCGCCGAAGGACTCCACCAGCCCGGCTGCCTCATAGACTCCGATGGTGGTGGCCCCGGAGAGCAGCCGCTCCTCCTCCCCCACCACATGGTCGTCCGCATCCATAAGCAGCTGCCGGCCGAAGATGGCCGGGTCGTTGGCCCGGCCGTCCATACGGCGGTAGACCTCCGCCTGGAAGGCCATGGCCCGCTCCAGATCTGGAAGAAGGCACACCACATGGACCTCCTCCAGGGTACACAGCTCCATGCCCGGGATGGCCAGCAGGCCATAGGCCTCGGCGGCCTCGCAAAAGGCGGGGCAGTTGCCGCAGGTGTTGTGGTCGGTAAGGGCGGCCACATCCAGCCCGGAAAGCTTGCACATGCCGGCGATGGTGGCGGGAGTCATGGCCTCATCCCCGCAGGGGGAGAGGCAGGAGTGAAAATGGAAATCATAGTACAGTTGGATGCTTACCCACCTCCCCGCCGTGGTCATGTCCGCCCGTCATCGCATGAGCTGCTTGAGCACCGCAGCGGCGTCAAAGGTGGACAGCTTTGTCCCCAGGATGTTGATGTTCTGCTGCTCAGCCCGCTGCCGCAGCGCCTCGTCTGGCTTGACGCCCTCGGTGAGCACCACACAGGAGACCTCCGCCATCAGGGCCACAGCGGCCACATTCTGGTTGGACATGATGGTCAGCCACACGTTGCCGGTCTGGGCTCTGCCCATGACCCAGCTGAGCAGGTCGCCCACATAGCCGCCGCTGACCTCCCGGTCGGGCTCGGGCATGATAAATTCCGTCAGGGCCATCACATGGGCCAGTTCTCTTACGTTCAATTCCGGGAACCTCCTTCTGGTTTCTTGCCTGGGGTCCGGCGCTGCCGGAAGGGGGCGGGCAGGTACTCATCCGCGTCGCCGGTGCCCGCCATGTACTGCATGCGCTCCCGGACCTTGAAGATACAATCCTCCATGCTGGCCCGACCCTGGACCACGTCCTCAGCCAGGGCATGGCAGGAGGGGGCGCCGCAGGAGCCGCAGTCCAGCCCCGGCAGGCTCCGCTCCAGCTCCTCGATCCTGACCAGCTTCTCCAGGGCGGTGCCCCGGTCCTGGTCCAGCTGGAAAGAGGGCAGGTACTGGAGCTCCCGGTCCACCCGGACCAGCTCCCGGTCGCCGCCCCGGAAGTCGAACCGGCTCCTGGATACGGGCAGGCCCTTCATCAGCTTCTTAATGCGCATCCGGGCGCCGTAGGGGTTCTCCACCGTGAGGCAGCCCCCCACACAGCCCTGGGTACAGGCGCACAGCTCAATGAAGTCGGCCTCGGGGAGACGGCCGTCCTCGATCTCCTCCAGCATATTGATGCAGTTTTCGATTCCGTCCACCGCCAGATAGCTCTGGCCCAGCCGGGCGGCCGACTCGCCGCCGCAGCAGGACCAGCCCACCCCCATGATCCCCGCCGAGGACAGGGGCTTGACCTCCTCCAGATCCCGCATGGGGCCCAGCAGGCGCAGGTAGATGTCCCGGATGGCAAAGGCGCCGTCCAGCACCGGACGCTGCAGGCCCTCCGGCGTGTGGGCGGCGGTGACCTGGGAGGAGCAGGGGACGATGGAGAAGACGCCGATCTGCTCCGGCGGAAGCCCCGTCTCGGCCTCGGCCTCCCGCCGGGCCAGGATGGCGGCCAGCTCAACGGGAGTGATGGTGGCGGCCACGTTGGGGATAAGCTTGGGGAAACGGGTGCGGATGAGCCGCAGGATGGTGGGGCAGGCGGAGGAGATCTGGGGCATGATCCGGCTCTCCCCGCTGCTGATGGTATGCCGGGCGTAGTCAGAAAGGATCTCCGCCGCCCGGGCCGTCTCGAAGACCTTTTGGAAACCGATCTTCAAAAGGCCGTTTAAGACGATGTCAATGTCGTCCAGGTGCTGGAACTGGCCGTAGAGGGACGGATCAGGCAGTGCCACCCGATACTGGTACTTCTCCAGCTTCTCCATGCTGTCGCTCACCGACTTGATTGCCTTGTGGGGACAGACCTGGATGCACTTGCCGCAGTCAATGCACCGCTCATTGAGGATGGTGGCCTTGCCGTTGCGGACCCGGATGGCCTCGGTGGGGCAGTTTTTGATGCAGGTGGTACACCCCCGGCAGCGCTTGTATTCCAGAATGACGGAATGTTTCATCATGGTGGATCACCCCGTTTCAAAAGGACGTCCTGTCACCGGGCGTCCTGTTTTTCAGTTGATGTGGATCTTCATGGTCACCGTGGTGCCCACACCCACCTGGGTGTCGATCTGCATATCGTCGGAGCACCGCTTCATATTGGGCAGCCCCATACCGGCGCCGAAGCCCAGGTCCCGGGCCACATCTCCGGCAGTGGAGAACCCCTCCTCCATGGCCTGGTCTACATCGGGGATACCGGGGCCGTGGTCAATGAGGCGGATGGTGATGGTATCCATCCCCACGTCCACCTCCACCCGGCCGCCGTCGGCGTGGATGACCATATTGATCTCACCCTCATACATGCAGATGGAGGCCCGGCGAATCACCTCCGGCGGAAGCCCCATCTTCTTCAGGGTCATTTTCATTTTGCTGGAGGCCTCCCCGGCCTGGATCAGGTCGCCGCCGTCCACCTCATAGTTCAGCTTCAGATCTCCCATGCTCACTCCCCCGCCAGTCCTCTGCTGTACAGCAGGCCGCAGGCCATAAACATGCGCATTTCGGAGCGCATGACCACGATTTCCCGCCCCCTGGCGAGCTCCAGAATGTCCTCCCCCGGCATCTTGCCCCGGACAAAGATGATGCACTTCATGTCCATCATCTCGGCGGTGCGCACCACCTGGGGATTGACCATACCGGTGAGCAGCACCGCCTGATCCTTCACGTAGGCCAACACATCGCTCATGAAATCGCTGGCGCAGGCTGACCGGACCTCCCGGTCCAGGTACTCCTCGCCGCACAGCACCGTGGCGTTCAGGATGTCCCTGATCTCAAACAGCTCCATACGCGCTCCCCTTTCGTCGGCCCGGCGGGCCGCACTGGCTGCCTCCGCAGCGGCGGACTGTTCCCCACGGTTCCACCGGGCGGGGCTTGCCGCGTTTACTGTGTTTATTCTATCACATCCCGTCTTGAGATGAAACAGCTTTTTCCTCCTCGCCTCGTCCCGTTCTTTTTTCCGACTCAAGCGCATTATACAAAGATGGCGGCACCCAGCCACCGTTTTTGTGTCCCCCCATCATTGACATTTGTTTTCTCTGTGGTTATAATGTCCTTTAACACAGTAAAGCGGTCTAGACCGCGGCGCTGGGTGTAGGGCGGCCCCCCCGGTCCCCGCCCCAAATGATAAATAGGAGGCTTGTCAACCATGAGTAATGCCCGCGTGTACAACTTTTCCGCCGGTCCCTCCATGCTCCCCCTCCAGGTCCTGGAACGGGCGGGCTCAGAGATCACCAACTACCAGGGCTCCGGTATGTCAGTCATGGAGATGAGTCACCGCTCAAAGGTGTTTCAGAAGATCTTTGACGACACCCAGGCCAAGTTCCGCCGTCTGCTGAAGGTCCCTGAGGGCTACAAGGTACTCTTCCTCCAGGGCGGCGCCTCCACCCAGCTCTCCGCCGTGCCCCTGAATCTTATTGGAAAGACAGGCAAGGCCGACTATGCCGTTACCGGCAACTTCTCCAATCTGGCCTACAAGGAGGCCAAGAAGTACGGCGCCATCAGCCTGGCCGCCTCCAGCGAGGACAAAAACCACACCTACATCCCCACCCAGGACCAGCTGAAGCTGGACCCCGAGGCGTCGTATTTTTACTACTGCGCCAACAACACCATCTACGGCACGGAGTGGCAGTATGTCCCCGATACCGGCGATGTGCCTTTGGTTTGCGATATGTCCTCTGACATCCTGTCCCGTCCGGTGGACGTGAGCAAGTACGGTGTCATCTTTGCCGGCGCCCAGAAGAACATGGCGCCCGCCGGCCTCACCGTAGTCATCGTTCGGGAGGACCTGGCCGGCCATGAGCTGCCCTACACCCACAAGATGCTGGGCTACCAGATCATGATCGAGAAGGACTCCATGTACAACACCCCGCCCTGCTGGTGCATCTACATGCTGGGCCTGGTGCTGGACTGGCTGGATGAGCAGGGCGGCGTGGAAGGCATGGAGGCCATCAAGCACGGTAAGGCTCAGATGCTCTATGACGTCATCGACGGCTCCAAGCTCTTTACCTGCGCCGCCGAAAAGGGCTCCCGCTCCGACATGAATGTGACCTTCCGGTCCGCCAGCGAGGAGCTGGACGCCAAATTCGTCTCCGAGGCCACCGCCGCCGGCTTTACCAACCTGAAGGGCCACCGCAACGTGGGCGGCATGCGGGCCAGCATTTACAACGCCATGCCTGTGGAGGGCGTGGAAAAGCTCTGCGACTTCATCAAGGCCTTCGACAAGAACAACTGATGGCCCCCCTGTCCGGCCACGGTTGCCCCCGCTGGGGGCCGGCCGTCAGGCCGTCCAAGCGTTTTGCCGCAGGCAAAACCTTGCCGCAGGGGCAATTCACTTGCCCCGAGGATGTGAATTCATCGGGGCCCCCACAAAAGACCCTGTCTTTTGTGGGGACAAAGCTCTGCGACTTCATCAAGGTCTTCGACAAGAACAACTGATGGCCCCCTGTCCCCGGCCACGGTTGCCCCCGCTGGGGGCCGGCCGTCAGGCCGTCCAAGCGTTTTGCCGCAGGCAAAACCTTGCCGCAGGGGCAATTCACTTGCCCCGAGGATGTGAATTCATCGGGGGCCCCACAAAAGACCCTGTCTTTTGTGGGGACAAAGCTCTGTGACTTCATCAAGGCCTTTGACAAAAATAACTGACCGGTCCACCGGACCGTTTCTAAAATTGAATTTGGAGGGAATCCACCATGTTTCGCATCAAAACCATGAATAAGATCTCTCCCACCGGACTGGCCGTCCTGGATGCCACCCGGTTTACTGTTTCCGACAACGTGGAAAATGAGGACGGCATCCTGGTCCGTTCCGCTGAGATGCACGACTATGCCTTCCCCGCCGCCCTCCGGGCCATCGCCCGGGCCGGCGCCGGCACCAACAATATTCCCGTTGACCGCTGCTCCGAGGCGGGCATCGTGGTCTTCAACACCCCCGGCGCCAACGCCAACGCGGTGAAGGAGCTGGTCATCTGCGCCCTGATGCTCGCCTCCCGGGATGTGGTTGGCGGCGTGGAGTGGGCCAGGGCCCAGGCCGCCGCCGGCGAGGACGTGGCCAAGGTGGTGGAGAAGGGCAAGAGCCAGTTTGTGGGCCCCGAGATTGCCGGAAAGAGCCTGGGCGTCATCGGCCTGGGAGCCATCGGCGTCCAGGTGGCCAATATCGCCACCAAGCTGGGTATGGAGGTCTACGGCTATGACCCCTACCTCTCGGTGGACGCCGCCCTCTCCCTGTCCCGTATGGTCCACCATGTCACCGACCTCACCGCCATCTACAAAAACTGCGACTACATCACCATCCATGTGCCCCAGACTCCCGACACCAAGGGTATGCTCAACGCCGCCGCCTTTGACCAGATGAAGACCGGCGTTCGCGTCATCAATCTGGCCCGGGGCGGATTGGTCAACGACGAGGATATGATCGCCGCCCTAGAGAGCGGCAAGGTGGCCCGCTACGTCACCGACTTCCCGGACAGCGTGATCACCCTGGCCAAGAACGTGGTACCCATCCCCCACCTGGGCGCCTCCACCCCCGAGAGCGAGGAGAACTGCGCCGTCATGGCGGCCCAGCAGCTCCGGGACTACCTGGAGACGGGCAACATCCGCAATTCCGTCAACCTGCCCACCCTGGAACAGGATTGGTCCGGCGAGACACGGCTGTGCATCATCCACCGGAACATCCCCAACATGCTGGCCTCCATCACCAACACCCTGGCCAAGGACGGCGTGAACGTGGAGAATTTGACCAACAAGTCCAAGGGGAACTATGCCTACACCATCGTGGATGTGGGCCAGCGGGTGGGTGACGCCGTGGCCGATGAGATCCGCGCCGTGGACGGCGTCCTCCGGGTCCGGGTCCTCAAGCACTGAGGATTCCGTTTCCGCTGCCTCCCCCGGAAAAATGACAGGGCCCCCGCGCCGACGGCGCGGGGGCCCTGCGCTGCTTTTATGGCTGTTCCTCCTCCACGATCTCAAAAAGGTCCTCCACCCCGCAGTCCAGGGCGGTGATGATCTTGGAGAGGTTATCAACATCATAGCGAAGCGGTTTATTTTTATAATATCCATCTACGATTTGATATTGGATACCCGTCATTTTTGCCAGAGCATAACGGCTAATCTGGTGTTCATCCAGATATTGGGCCAGTTTTAACCGCAGTCGCTTCATCGTATCACCTCAATTCAACATATATCCTAAAAAATATATCTTGAATTGACAATTTGTCTTATATAATGTATATTGATAATAATATATATTAGGAGGTATATATAATGCCCGACTATCAAAAGCTCTATTCCATTCTCTTCAACGCCATCACCGACGCTTTGGAGGAGCTTTCCAAGGCGAACTATGGCCTGGCGGCAGAGGGCCTGAAGGCGGCGCAGCAGACCACAGAGGCGCTCTATATGGAGGCATAGGGCTCCACGGCCACGCCGCTCAAGGCGGCACACAGCCAATGTTGTTGTTCCTTACATAGCAAATACCGGTACCTTTCCGGGCCCCGCTGGCCTGGAAAGGTACCGGTATTCTTCATGGGTCCTGTCTCCGCGGGCACAGCTTCATTGCAGGTCCTCCACCCGATAGAGCTCCGGGGGCAGCACATCGGAGAGCTCCACCAGCACCGTCGGAAATCCGCCGCTGTAGTCCACCCTGGGAGTACGGAGGAGTTCTCCTCCCTCCGGCCTTCGGATGGGCAGGGAGACCACACACCGGGTGACCCCCTCACGGCTCTCAGCCAATACGGTCCCACCGTGGAGGACCGCCGCCCGGCGGACCACCTCCAGACCCAGTCCAAGACCCTGTTTTACATCCATACTGGGCGCCTGATCCCCGCCGAACATACGGGCCACATCCTTCTCCTCCAGGTCTCGGCCGGTGTTCCACACCGTGATCACCGCCCGGTCGCCCCGGACGCTCAGCCGCAGCCCCAGCTTTCCCGTCTGGCCTGCCGCCTTCATGGCGTTGGATACCAGGCACAGCAGCATCCGCCGCAGCAGCCGGTCATCCCCCACGGTGAGGAGCCCGGCGGTCTCCAGCGCCCAGGTGAAGTCGTATCCGCCCATGCGGCAGACCCCCTCCACCTCCTCCGCCGTCTCCCGGCACAGTCCGGCCAGGTCCAGCCCCTGGGGCGTCCACTGACCCTCCTCCCCGCCGGAGAGGGCCAGATGGTCGGCCAGACGAATGATCCGGTAGAGTCCCTGGTTGGCCGCCGACAAATACCGCTTTGCCTTCTCTTCATCTGGGGCCTCCTCAGTGGGGTCCAGACGCTGGAGGGCAGCGGACAGTGTGGCGGTCTCCCGCCGGAGCTGGTGGGCCAGCCCCTCCAGCCCGGGCCGCCCAGCGCTCCCCTCCCGGGAACGCAAGACCACCAGCGTATCCCCACCCATTTCCTGCAAAGAGGCGATACAGGGCCAGCCGTTCACCTCGCCGGCCGCCGCCGCCGGCGGACGGGCCTCCCCCAGGAGGGTCCTGAGTGCTTCGGGCATCTCATCTCCCGCCCGGAGGCCTGGAAAGCGCCCCGCCGCCGCCTGGTTTCGGTAAGCCACCCGTCTCTCCCGCAGCAGCAGCACCGGCTCCGGAAAGCCGTCAAAGAGACGTTCGCTCCATCCATCGCCGCTCAAATCGCCCCATACCTCCTCACAAGGCCCCTTCGGCCCGTCCTCATTTCCGCCCGCCCGGCTCGCTGCATTGGTTTAGTCTGTGCCGGGGAGCGGAAAGGTACGTTTTTTTTAGTGTACCAAATTCTGGTCCTTCCCACAAGGCGAATTGTCGAATTTTGTCGAAAAAATTTCGCCGGTTTTTCTTACAAACGAAAGTGAATGAAATTTCTTTAAAAATACCTCTTGATAAAATTCGTCAGCTGCATTATAATGGACCCGCAAAGAAGGGCCCCATCGATATTTTATAAGGAGAGAATGCAGCTATGAGCATCAAAATTGGTATCAATGGCTTTGGCAGAATCGGCCGTCTGGTGTTCCGCGCCGGCCTGACCCGTCCTGACGTGGAGTTCGTGGGCATCAACGACCCCGGCATGACCCCTGACTATATGGCCTATATGCTCCGCTACGACACCATCCACGGCCGCTTCAACGGCACCATCGAGTACGATGAGAATTCCATCACCGTCAATGGCCACAAGGTCATGGTCTACGCCAAGATGAATCCCTCCGAGATTCCCTGGGGCGAGATCGGCGCTGAGTACGTGGTGGAGTCCACCGGCCTGTTCCTGACCAAGGAGAAGGCTCAGGGCCACATCGACGCCGGCGCCAAGAAGGTCATCATGTCCTCCCCCTCCAAGGACGACACCCCCATGTTCGTCTGCAGCGTGAACCTGG
>DXCX01000109.1 GCA_019115785.1 Candidatus Intestinimonas merdavium
ATTCTGGAGTATCACATTCTCCGCAAAAATGGTGCTGTATTGGGAGAAACCATCTTTGATGACGGCCCCGTCATCCTATATGATATGGATGAACGGTCGTATAAAATCATTGCTGTCAGAAAAGGAACGATTCTGATTGATGAACGCCTTTGTGAAACTCGCAGTATCGGGCGACTTCGCTTCACATGTGCCCATGAGCTGGCCCACTGGGTGCTACATAAGAATCTGTATTCTGGGACTGGAAATATTGCAGCATACAATGGACAGTGCTCTACTGACGAGAGCGATGGAGTGATAGAGAGACAAGCGGATGCGTTGGCCACAGCCCTTCTGATGCCGCTTCCGCAAATCAAAAAGTGTTTTTATCGTCTCCGCTCCGGAAGAACTATGGAGCAAATAGTTGCAGAGATGGCTCAGATATTTGAGGTTTCCAAACAAGCTATGCAAATTCGCTTGCAGTCGCACAATTTAATGTAAATAAGGGTGCCTTGGATATAGGGTCCTCACCAGGACCCTAGGATTGTCATTAAAAGAAACCGTGTTATTATTCAGGGCTTAAATTATGGAGCGCGGGGGCTGATGAATTGTCACGGGAGTTCAAAAGTCTTACCTGTATTACTGATATGTGGGCAGATGGGTTTGCTCGAGCGTTGAACTGCGTTATGGGTTATGACGGGAGGCGCCTTTTCAGTGGACTTCGGTGTACGCTTGGGGAATCAAACCCATCGGTTATTCCAAATGTCCTTTTGGAAAGTCCGTTTCTTACCCTGTTGGACGGCCAGCTTGTTACGAGTTTTGAGATTGATAATATCAATGAAGCCGTTTCCTCATTGGAAAAGCTGTTTGATGCACCAATTAACCCTATCAGCCTGAAAGAATACCAACTGATGAAAAGCGGAGACCATTTGAGGGTATTTACATTGAGATAAAGTATCATGCCGGAGTTTTGCCTGTGGTGGTATTGCGTATTGAAGCGCATCTCGCAGACCCGGTTACGGGGGTATGTAACCGATGGGTTTGGGAGAGCGCTTGAATGGCATTCAAGAGGTCAGCGGTTCGATCCCGCTTATCTCCACCATTCCAAGAGAGTGAAACAAAAAACTCGTTTCTAAAAAGAAACGAGTTTTTTGTTTTTCAGTAAAGTTTCTCAAAAGTTTAGAATTTCTCCCCTCCGTGTTTACATCTCTGACTTAATATATTAAAGTAGTATTGTACTGAGTATGTGGGGAGAGGGGGCCCTGTGGTGAAGCGGCGGATTTTCCTCTACAATGCCGTGGTGGTCATCGTCGCCCTCACTGCCCTGCTGATCGTCAGCGGCGTGGTGATCCGAAATGTAAATGACCACTATTTACAGCGTCCGCCTCTGGTGGACGACAATGTGCCAAAGGCCCAACAGACCATGACGGAATGGATCGCGGCTCCCAGCTCCTGGGAGGCGCTGAGCGGACAGCTCCAGGACCTGGGCTACTCCCTCTACGTCTCCCTGCGCGGCGCAGAGGTCTATTCCTCCATGGCTCCCATCCAGATTGATCTTCTCCATCAGCTCCCCCCCTCCATCAGCTGGCCTGCCGGTGAGCCAGCCCCGCTGTGGATGGGAGGCGTTCTGGTCATCGGCATGCGCTCCGGCCCCTACACCATTCTGGCCATGAATGAGCCCAATATGCCGAAGGTCTTTGGCCGGCAGCGGGTGCAGACGGAGGCTGTGCTGCTCTCAGTGCTCATCATCGGGGCCACTGCCATCGTGGTCATCGTCCTTTTGTCCATGCTCTCCACCCACTTTCAGCTCAAGCACATTCTACGCCCTGTCAACGCCCTGACCGATGCCGCCCGGCGTATCGAGTCGGGAGACTATTCCCATCCTGTGGACTACAAAGGGCAGGATGAATTCACCGCAGTGTGTGCCGCCTTTGAACATATGCAGCAGCACCTGCTCCGTGAGCGGGAAAAAAATGCCGCTTACGAGCGTGCCCGCACCGACCTGGTGGCAGGGATTTCCCATGACCTCCGCACCCCTCTCACCTCGGTAAAGGGCTACATCAAGGGATTGCGGGACGGTGTGGCCAACACCCCGGTCAAGCAGAAGCAATACCTGGACATCGCCTACCGCAAGGCCTGCGACATGGATGTGCTTTTACAGCGGCTTTTCTACTTTTCCAAGCTGGAGACAGGGAACCTGCCCCTCTTCCCCGTCCATGCCGATCTGGGAGCCTTCGTCAGGGGCTTTGTGCGGGACACCGCCGGCGAGCTGGAGCAGCGGGGTGGAGAATTTCTGATCAAGGGCGCTCCAGCGCCCCACCCGGTACGCATCGACACCGAGCAGATGTACCGGGTCCTCAGCAACCTGACCGACAACGCCATCCGCTACACCGGCACGGAGGCCCTGGTCCTCACCCTGACCCTCTGGCGGGAGCGGGACATGGAACATCTGCGCTTCGCGGATAACGGATGTGGTGTGCCGGAGGCACATCTCCCTCACCTTTTTGAGCAGTTCTGGCGGGGCGACCAATCCCGGGGCGGACAGGCCGGCGAGGGCAGCGGTCTGGGGCTCTATATCGTCAAATATATCATCGAGGCCCACGGCGGGACCATCTCTGCCCGCAACGACGGCGGCCTGGTCTTCGAGATCGCCCTGCCCTGTGAGGAGGAGGAATCCCATGCCTAACATACTGATCGTAGAGGATGATCTGGAAATCGCCATGCTGGAGCAGGACTATCTGGAGATCGAGGGCTTTGAAACACAGACCGTCTCCGACGGCGAGGGAGCGGTATCCGCCGCCCTCTCCCACACCTTCGACCTCATTCTGCTGGACCTGATGCTCCCAGGCTGCAACGGCTATGACGTGTGCCGGCGCATCCGGGACCGGGTGGATGTCCCCATCCTCATGGTCACCGCCCGCACCGACTCAGTGGATAAGATTCGGGGCCTGGGTCTGGGGGCTGACGACTACATTGCTAAGCCCTTTGACCCTGCCGAGCTGGTGGCCCGGGTCAAGGCTCACCTGAACCGCTATGCCCGTCTCACCGGCGCCACCGGAAAGAAGGCCGATGACGACCTGATCACGGTGGCAGACCTCCAGATCTTTCCCCGAAGCTGGAAGGTATACAAGTCCGGCCGGGAGCTCAAAATGCCCAACCGAGAGTTCATGCTCCTCAAATTTCTGGCAGAGAACCCCAATATTGTCTTCTCCAAAGAGCACCTCTTTGAAACCATCTGGGGTTACGACTATGTGGGCGACAGCGCGACCGTCACCGTCCACATCGGGCGCATCCGGGAAAAGATCGAGGACGACCCCACCCACCCCAAGATCATCGAGACGGTCTGGGGCGCGGGCTACCGCCTCAACGCATAAATAGAGCGGAAGACCGTCCATCATGCAAGCATGACGGACGGCCTTGATTTTTTATGTCTTTTTTCTCCCCTGCGGGAGCAACAGTCCCACAACCACACCCACCAGGGCTGGCAGGAGCCACCCCAGGCCCTGGGCGGCCAGGGGCAGGGCCCCCAGGAACCGGGCAAGAGCCATGGGCAGCACCCCCAGGTCTCCCATGGTGTAGAGGATGCTGGCCACACCTGTAAACAGAACGGTGGCCGGATAGACCAAGGGGCGCCGTCCGAGCCAGCGGTGGAAGAGAGCAAGGGCGATGAGGGCGATGGCCGCCGGGTAAATAATGCTCAGCACCGGGACCGAGACCCGCAGGATCAGGTCCAGGCCGGCGTTGGCAATGAGCATGCTCACAGCAGCGAAGAGGACGGCCCAGGCCCGGTAGGAGAGCTTTGGGCAGATCACATTAAAGTATTCGGAGCAGGAGCTGATGAGCCCCACGCAGACGTTGAAGCAGGCAATCACAAAAATGGCAGCCAGCAGCACGCTCCCCGGCGTGCCGAAGAGGGCCGGGACCAGATTGGTCAGCACCACCGCGCCGTTGGTGGCGCCCGGAAAGGCGCCGCCGGACAGGGCCCCGATGTGGGCCAGCATGGCATACACCGCAAGCAGCAGCACCCCCGCCATCCAGCCGGCACAGACGGTGCAGCGCACCACATCTCCGTCCTCCTCCACGCCCCTGGCCCGGATGTTCAGGGCGATGATAATGCCGAAGACCAGGGCGGCAATGGTGTCCATGGTCTGGTAGCCGTCCAGGAAGCCCCGGGCCACAGGCGCGGCGGCATACAGCTCACTCTGGGGCGGCCCGTAGCCCTTTAGGGGGACCAGCAAACTGCCCACAAAGGTGACCACGATGAGGACAAGCAGGATGGGACACAGGATCCTTCCCAGGCGGTCGGTGAGCTTCTCCGGCCGCAGGGCCACCGCCAGGGCCAGGGAAAAAAACACCAGGGAATAGAGGAGCTGGAGCAGCCCGATGGGGGCGTCCGGCCCCACAAAAGGGGGCACCGCCATCTCAAAGGAGGTACTGGCCGTCCTGGGAATGGCCAGGCATGGCCCGATGGCCAGATAGGCCACAATGGTAAACATTCTGGAAAAAAAAGGGTGGACCCGGTTTCCAAGGGCATCCAGCCCGCCGGCGCGGGCCACTGCCACCACCCCCAGCACGGGGAGGCCCACCGCGCTCACCGCCATACCCACCATGGCCAGCCAGGTGAGGTTTCCCGCCTGTGCCCCCACACCGGGAGGAAAAATCAGATTCCCCGCCCCAAAAAACATGGAAAACAGGGTGAACCCCAGCAACAGCTGGACCCTTCCGCTCAGCTTCTTCATGCTCCGTCCTCCTCCGCTGTACGCCACCAGGCGGTCCCCTTTACCCCAAAAATACCTCCGGCAGCCTCCATCGCTCCGCCAGCTCGGCCACCTCTGCGGGGGTGAGGAGATGGTAGGCCTCCTCCCGGAACTCCGGTATCACCACGCAGGTGACCAGCGTGCAGTCCTCCCCCGGACCCTCCACCGGCAGCGCTCCGAAGACCATGTCTCCCGGCGCCAGGAGCTGGGGACATTCCCCCTCTTCCACATTGGGACCCAGCCGGCGCACAGTGACGCCCTCCTCCCCTACAAACCAGAGGTCCAGACTCCGCCCGCTGTGATAACACCACAGCTCGTCCCGTCCTACCCTGTGGAGCCGGGAGCGCTCCCCGGCTCCCAACAGATAGTAGATGGCAGAGGCGCTCCGGGTCCCGTCCGGGAGCCGTACCTCACTCTCATATACCCGGCGGTAATATCCGCCCTCCACATGGGGCTCCAAGTCTAGGCGCCGGACCCATTCCTCCCACTTCATCGCCCATCTCCTCCTTGTTGCAGATTTCGTGTCTCCATGCTACTATACCCGCCTGGTTTTGTCAATTTCCGCCCGGTGGTTTCCCCATGTTGGGGCTTCTTTTTATGGCGATTGTATATTTTTCACCAACACACCTATTTTTTCACAGTTTTTGACGCTGGGAAGAAAATAGGGACTTCCTTTTTTCCAGTTCTTTGATACAATGGAATGGACCCGCGGCCAGACGCGGCCGCCGGGATCATAGAGAGAAAAGAGGAATTACCATGAAACGATTGGGCGCCATCTTTCTTCTGGGTACCCTGAGCCTGTCCCTGCTCACAGGCTGCGGAGATAAGACCGGCTACGCCGAGGACGGCTATGCAGAGGGCCGTCTGGGCGACACCATGCACACCTATTTCTTTGACTACACCGTCAACAGCGCCTATCTGTGCGACACCTTTGAGGGCTACACACCCATTCTGGACGGCTATCGGCTTCTGGTGGCCGACGTGACCGTCAAGAATACCAACCGGGAGAGCATCCCCATGTACGATACCGACTTCCAGGTTCGGTGGAGCGACACGAGCGAGGACGCCTATGAGTTCCCCATCACCTACTATACCGACGCCGTCTCCGACCAGCAGCTGCCCACCGAGTATGATCTGGCAGTGGATGAGGAGCGCACCGGCCTTCTGGTCTTTGAGGTCCCGGAGGGCGAGACGGACTTCTCCATCAGCTACCTGGAGCTCTTCGACGACGGCACCGAGGAGGGCTCCTCCGGCGACACCTTCTTTGTCTATTTTACCGCGGAAGAGCAGGCCTGAGTCCATCTCGTTTTCCGCATAGCCCGTGCTTTTCCGCATATACTACCCCCGGGTGAATCATCATGGGTGAACAAAAAACGTCCTTCTGACAGACATCATCGGTATTCTGATTGCGGAGGGCGTGGGCGCGCTCTCCGGCTGGCTGACCCGGGACGGCGCAAAAACCTATAGCACCGACGTTGTCCAGCCGCCCCTCTCGCCGCCGGCCATGGTCTTTCCCATCGTTTGGGGCATCCTGTTTGCCCTGATGGGTATCAGCGCCGCCCGCGTCTGGCGCGCGCCGCCCTCCAAGGCGCGCACTAAGGGGCTGTCCCTTTTTGGGCTCCAGCTGGCCTTCAACTTTTTCTGGAGCATCCTCTTTTTCAATCTCCGGGCCTTCGGCTTTGCCCTGCTGTGGCTGTTGGTCCTGTGGGCGCTCATTTTATGGATGCTCCTCACCTTCCGCAAGGTGGACAGGATCGCCGCCTGGCTCCAGATCCCCTACCTTCTCTGGGTGACCTTTGCCGCCTATCTGAACCTGGGGGTATGGCTGTTGAACTGAGAAACGGTCTTTTTTGCGGCATAAGGCCCGTGCGGTCCCGTTTTCGGGATCACACGGGCCTTTCATTTTTCTGCAAAGCGGATTTTTATCGCCGGGCCTTCAAACGGGCCATGGCACGGGCCAGCGCCGCCTTGGAGTGGTAGTACTCGTGGATGCTCTGCTTTTGACGCAGACGCTCCTCCGCCCGCTCCTTGGCTGCCTCGGCCCGCCTCCGGTCGATCTCCTCGGGGTGCTCGGCAAACCCCACCAGCAAGATCACGTAGTCCGGCTTGATCTCGGCGAATCCGGCCCCCACAGCGGCGGGCTCCCACTTCCCTTCGGCCTTATAGCGCAGCTCCCCCGGCTCAATGGCGGTGACCGCCGGCTCGTGACCGGGGTAGACCCCCATCTGCCCATCCACCGCAGGGAGTACCAGGGCCTCAGCCGGGCCGATGTAGAACTGCCGCTCCGGGGTAATGATCTCCAGGTAGAAGGTGTTCTCGGCCATTCATACCGCCCCCATCTTCTTGGCCTTGGCAATGACCTCGTCCACATTGCCCACATTGCTGAAGGCCGCCTCGGGATATTTGTCCAGCTCGCCGCTCAGGATAGTCTCAAAGGAGCGAAGGGTGTCCTCCAGCTTCACATAGCGGCCCTCCAGACCAGTGAATTGCTCCGCCACCGAGAAGGGCTGGGAGAAAAACTGCTGGATGCGCCGGGAACGCTCCACGGTGCGCCGATCCTCCTCACTGAGCTCCTCCATGCCCAGGATAGCGATGATGTCCTGGAGCTCCCGGTACCGCTGGAGTAGCTCCTGGGTGCCCCGGGCGATTTTGTAGTGCCGCTCACCCACCACATCGGGCTCCAGGATGCGGGAGGTGGACTCCAGGGGGTCCACGGCAGGATAGATGCCCTGCTCCACGATCTTCCGGGAGAGGACGGTGGTGGCATCCAGATGGGCAAAGGTAGTGGCTGGAGCGGGGTCGGTAAGGTCGTCAGCAGGGACATAGACCGCCTGTACCGAGGTGATGGAGCCGTCCTTGGTGGAGGTGATGCGCTCCTGGAGGGCGCCCATTTCGTTGGCCAGGGTGGGCTGGTAGCCCACGGCGGAGGGCATCCGGCCCATGAGGGCGGACACCTCGCTGCCGGCCTGGACATAGCGGAAGATGTTGTCGATGAAGAGCAGCACGTCCTGCTTCTCCTTGTCCCGGAAGTACTCGGCCATGGTGAGGCCGGTGAGGGCCACCCGCATGCGGGCTCCGGGGGGCTCGTTCATCTGGCCGAAGACCAGAGCGGTTTTCTCAATGACGCCGGACTCGGTCATCTCCCGCCACAGGTCGTTGCCCTCCCGGGTCCGTTCCCCCACGCCGGTAAAGATGGAATAGCCGCCGTGCTCGGTGGCGATGTTGTGGATGAGCTCCTGAATGAGCACCGTCTTACCCACGCCGGCGCCGCCGAAGAGGCCAATTTTGCCGCCCTTGGCATAGGGGGCAAGCAGGTCGATGACCTTGATGCCGGTCTCAAAGACGTCCACCACAGGGCGCTGGTTTTCAAAGGCGGGGGGCTGACGGTGGATAGACCAGTTTTCCTTGGTTTTTACCGGACCCTTTTCGTCAATCGCATCTCCCAGGACATTGAACATACGGCCCAGCACCCCTTCGCCCACGGGGACAGAGATGGGGGCGCCGGTGGCGGTGACCTCCATGCCCCGGCCCAGGCCTTCGCTGGGGGAGAGCATGATACAGCGCACCGTGTCGCCGCCGGTGTGCTGGGCCACCTCCATGACCTGGCGTCTGCCGTTTCGTTCCACCTCCAGGGCCTCCTTGATCTCAGGCAGGCCGCCCTGGGCAAAGGCCACATCCACCACAGGTCCCATGACCTGTACGATGGTCCCTTTGTTCTGACTCATATCGTAATCCCCTTTCGGGCAGTTGATGATTGGATTGGGGCCGTGCTCCGGCCCTCACAGCGCCGCCTGTGCGCCGCCCACCACCTCAGTGATCTCCTGGGTGATGGCGGCCTGGCGGGCCCGGTTATAGGAGAGATTCAGGTTTTGCAGCATGGCTCTGGCGTTGTCGCTGGAGGACTTCATGGCCGTCATGCGGGAGTTCTGCTCCGAACAGTAGGACTCCACCAGGGCGCCGAAGATGTCCCCCTTCAAATAGCCTGGAACCAGGCGGTCCATGACCGCCTTCACCGAGGGAATATAGACCACATCCCGGTTGTAGCTGTCCCGGTTCTTCTCATAGACCGGAAAGGCATCCCGGTCCAGGGGCAGCAGGCGGTGGACAGTGGGCTCCATGCGGAAGGTGTTCACCATTTTGGTAAACAGGATGTAGACCTCATCCAGATGTCCCTCCACGTAGAGGTCCAGCATCAGCTCGGCAATGTCCCGGGCCCGGCCCATATTGGGGTCCTGCGCGGTATAGAGGAACTCCATGCCGATGGGGATGCCGTGCTCCTGAAAGTAGGAACGTCCCGCCTGTCCTACCACAAAAAGGTTTGGATTGGCGGCGCCGGCCATCCTCTCCTCGGCCAGCTTCAGGATGTTGTGGTTGTACGCCCCCGCCAGCCCCTTGTCACCCGTGACCACAATATAGCCCACCTTCCGCTTTTCCGGCGGGATCTCCGGCCGCTTGTCGAAAAAGCGGTGGTTGATCTCCGGGGAGTGGTGGAGGATATCGGAAATGGTTGCCTCGATCTTCTGAAAGTAAGGCTCCAC
The DNA here is from genome assembly GCA_019115785.1 of Candidatus Intestinimonas merdavium. GTDB lineage: Bacteria > Bacillota > Clostridia > Oscillospirales > Oscillospiraceae > Intestinimonas > Intestinimonas merdavium. The sequence continues at coordinate 9,272 of DXCX01000109.1, forward strand.
ATCGTTGAGCTGCCTGCGGGCCTTTTGCAGATTGGAGGAGGAGATGAGGTACATGGCGTTGGTGATCTTCAGGGTCTGCTCCACACTCTTGATGTGGGTCCGGATCTCCTTTATGCTTGCCATGTGGCGCTCACCTGTTTCTTGACATCCTCCAGCACGGAGCGGATGACCTCTATGGCCGGGCCGCTCAAATTGCCGGTGGACTGGATCTCCTCCGCCACGTCGGCGTGCTCATGCTCCATCTCCTGGGCAAAGTCCAGTACGAGGTCCCGCACCTTGTCCAGGGGCACATCGTCCACCAGGCCGTTGGTGGCCACATAGAGGATCATGGCCTGACGACTCACCGGCATGGGGTGGTAGAGAGGCTGCTTCAGCAGCTCCAGCAGCCGCCGGCCATGGTCCAGGGTCTGCTGGGTGGCGCTGTCCAGATCAGAGGCGAACTGGGTGAAGACCTCCAGCTCCCGGAACCGGGCCAGGTCGATACGCAGGGTACCGGCAGTCTTCTTGATGGCCCGGGTCTGAGCGGAGCCGCCCACACGGGATACGGACAGGCCCACATTGACGGCAGGCCGCTGTCCGGCGAAGAAGAGGTCACTTTCCAGGTAGATCTGTCCATCGGTAATGGAGATGACATTGGTGGGGATGTAGGCCGATACGTCTCCGGCCTGGGTCTCGATGATGGGCAGGGCGGTCATGGAGCCGCCGCCGTATTCCTTGGTAAGCCGGCAGGCCCGCTCCAGCAGCCGGGAATGCAGATAGAACACATCGCCGGGATAGGCCTCCCGGCCGGGGGAACGCTTGAGGAGGAGGGACAGGGTCCGGTAGGCCACCGCGTGCTTGCTCAGGTCGTCGTAGACGATGAGCACGTCCTTGCCCTTGCTCATGAAGTACTC
>DXCX01000007.1 GCA_019115785.1 Candidatus Intestinimonas merdavium
CCATGAACGCCAGGCTGGCCCTGGTCTTTGTGATCTGCACCCCCGTTCTGGGGCTCATCCTGGCCCTGATCGTCCACAAAGTGAGCCCCCTCTACAGCCGCCAGCAGGCCGCCATGGACCGTCTGAACAGCCGCATCCAGGAGGGGCTCACCGGCATCCGGGCCATCAAGGCCTTCGTCCGGGGGGAGTACGAGGAGGAGCGCTTCCAGGAGGTGAGCCAGGAGCTCTCCGACGCCAGCCGCACCACCTTTCAAAACGCGGTGCTCAACCTGCCCTTTTTCCAGCTGGTCATGTACTCCGCCGTAGTGATGATCCTGTGGTTCGGCGGACAGCTGATCCTGGCCGGGGAGATGCAGGTGGGGGAGCTCACGGGATTTCTGAGCTATGTGCTCCAGGTGATGAACTCCCTGATGATGATCTCCAACGTGTTTCTCCTCCTCACCCGCTCCCTCACCAGCGCCCACCGCATCGGCCAGGTGCTGGAGGAGGCCCCCGACCTGGAGGAGCCGGAGGACCCGGTTCAGGAGGTGCCCGACGGGAGCATCGACTTCGACTGCGTGTCCTTCCAGTACCAGGCGGGCTCGAAAAAATACGCCCTGCGGGATGTGGAGCTCCACATCCGGGCGGGGGAGACGGTGGGCATCCTGGGGGGCACCGGCTCGGCCAAGAGCACCCTGGTTCAGCTGATCCCCCGGCTGTACGACGCCACCGTGGGGACGGTCCGGGTGGGGGGCCGGGACGTGCGGGAGTACGACCTGAAAGCCCTCCGGGACGCGGTGGGCATCGTTTTGCAGAAAAACGTGCTTTTCTCGGGCACCATACGGGACAACCTGAAGTGGGGCGACCCGGAGGCGGACGACGACACCCTGTGGGACGCCTGCCGGGCGGCCTGTGCCGACGAGTTTCTGGAGCGGATGCCCAAGGGGCTGGACACCGACCTGGGCCAGGGGGGCGTCAACGTCTCCGGCGGCCAGAAGCAGCGGCTGTGCATTGCCCGGGCGCTGCTGAAAAAGCCCAAAATTCTAATTTTTGACGACTCCACCTCGGCGGTGGATACCGCTACGGAGGCCAAAATCCGCTCTGCCCTGGAGAGTCTCACCGGTGTGACCAAGCTCATCATTGCCCAGCGTGTCACCTCGGTAATGCACGCCGACCTTATCGTGATCCTGGAGGACGGCAGGATCCACGCCGCCGGTACCCACGACCAGCTGCTGGCCTCCGACCCCATCTACCAAGAGATCTATACGTCCCAGATGAAAGGAGGGGAGGACCATGGCGGCCCGGCAGCTCAGCGCCAAGAAGCCTAAAAACCTGGCCTATACCCTGCGCACTCTGCTGTCCTACATGGGACGGCACCGGTACCTGCTGCTGGTGGTGGCGGTGCTGGTCACCGTCAGCGCCCTGTGCAACCTCCTGGGTACCTATATGATCCGCCCTGTGGTCAACAATCTGGCCACCGGAGGCATGGCGTCCCTCTTCAAGGGGGTGGCCCTCACCGCCGGCATCTATCTGACCGGCGCCCTGGCCGCCTACGGCTATACCCAGACCATGGTAAAGGCGGCCCAGAAGGTCCTCTTTGACATCCGCCGGGATCTCTTTGCCCACCTTCAGACCCTGCCCCTCCGGTTTTTTGACACCCGCCGCCACGGCGACGTGATGAGCTACTTCACCAACGATGTAGACACCATCTCCGACGCCCTCAACAACAGCTTCGCTATGGTTATCCAGAGCTTTATCCAGGTGGTGGGTACCCTCACCATGCTTTTCCTGCTCAACTGGCGGCTCACCCTGGTGGTGGCGGTGTGCTATGTGGTCATGTTTCTTTATATCCGCTTCAGCGGAAAGCGGAGCAAGTCCTACTACCGCACCCAGCAGGCCAGTCTGGGCGATCTGGACGGCTATATCGAGGAGATGGTGGCCGGACAGAAGGTGGTGAAGGTCTTCAACCACGAGGAGGAGAACCTCCGCCGCTTCCGGGAGAAGAATGAGGCCCTTCGGCGCTCTGGCACCGGCGCCCAGGCCTATGCGGCTACCATGGTTCCGGCGGTGGTAAGCATCTCCTACATCAATTACGCCATTGTAGCCGCCCTGGGTGGCTATATGGCGATGAAGGGCATCACCGACGTGGGAAGTCTGGCCAGCTACCTGGTCTTTGTCCGGCAGGCCGCCATGCCCATCAACCAATTTACGCAGCAGAGCAACTTTATCCTGGCTGCTCTGGCTGGCGCCGAGCGGGTCTTTGAGGCCATGGACCAGCCTTCGGAGGTGGACAAGGGTGCGGTGGAGTTGGTAAAGGAACGGGACGGCGGCTGGTCCTGGCGGAAGCCGGACGGCACAGCGGTGCCTCTCCGGGGGGATGTGCGCTTTGACCACGTTACCTTCGGCTACGATCCCGGCCACCCCATCCTCAAGGACGTCAGCCTCTTTGCCAAGCCGGGGCAGAAAATCGCCTTTGTGGGCTCCACCGGAGCCGGCAAGACCACCATCACCAACCTCATCAACCGGTTTTATGACGTGCAGAAGGGGACGGTGACCTATGACGGCATTGATGTGAAGGACATCAGAAAGGACGACCTGCGCCGGTCTTTGGGCATGGTGCTTCAGGATACCCACCTCTTTACCGGCACCATCGCCGATAACATCCGGTTCGGTAAGCTGGACGCCACCATGGAGGAAGTGGAGCGGGCCGCCCGCATCGCCAATGCTGACTCTTTCATTCGCCGCCTGCCCCAGGGCTATGACACCATGGTCACCTCTGACGGGGCCAACCTCTCCCAGGGGCAGAGGCAGCTGTTGGCCATTGCCCGGGCCGCCGTGGCCGACCCGCCCGTCCTCATTCTGGACGAAGCCACCTCATCCATCGACACCCGGACTGAGGCGCTCATCGAAAAGGGCATGGATCAGCTCATGGAAGGGCGGACCGTTTTTGTCATCGCCCACCGGCTCTCTACCGTCCGCAACGCCAACGCCATCATGGTACTGGAGCACGGGCAGATCGTGGAGCGTGGCAGCCACGATGACCTGCTGGAGCAGAAGGGAGAGTACTACCAGCTCTACAACGGCATGTTTGAGCTCTCCTGAGGTTGGTGCTCCAAATTTGGGATTGACAGTTTGGAGCGAAATCTGTATAATATGCTTATAAATTGAGAGGCAAGCTATGCCGGGTGTAGCAAGTTTGCTGTATCCCGCTCCCGTTGGGGCGGACCACTTCAGATGCGTAGGGAGCATTTTGAAGCGCCTTTTGGCGCTCCAAAATGCTCCCTTTTTCAGAAGGTAGGTCTGCCCTGGCCCTGGGCCCAGGAGCGGTGGCACGGAGAAAGTGAGGTGCTGGACGTGGGCACCAAGGAGAAGCGTACCACAACGCTCTTCCTGGCTGATGATGATGAGAGTGTACGCCGGATCTTAACGTGCTTTTTTGCCCAGTGCCCAGGCTATCAGGTGGTGGGGAGCGCCAGTGACGGTGCCGCAGCGGTGGAGGGCTGTAAACGGCTCCGGCCGGACGCGGCGCTGCTGGATATTCAGATGCCGGTGCTCGGCGGGATCGGTGCCGCCAGACTGATTCTGGAGGAGGGATATGCCAAATGCGTGGTGATGCTCACCGCCTTCAGCGATCGGAACAGCATTCGGGAGGCCCTGGAGGCCGGCGCCTTTGGCTACCTCACCAAACCCTTTGAACCGGACAAGATCCTGCCCACCCTGGAGGTCTGCCTCTATCGCAGCCGGGAATACCACCTGCTGCGGAAGGAGCATCGGAACCTGGACCGGAAACTCAGCGAGCGGGAGCGCGTAGATCGGGCCAAGCTGCTGCTCATGGAGTCCAAGGGGATGACGGAGGAGGAGGCTTACCGGTATATTCGGGAGCTCAGCCGCCGGAAGAATCTCTCTATGGCTCGGGTGGCCGGGTACCTGACGGAGCAGATGGAGGGAACGCCATGATCAGCGCCACCAGGATGCTCTGTCAAAAGTATACCGACCTCACCGACCGAGAGATCTCTCACATCGAATCCTACCACGACCTCCTGCCCGCCCTGGCCAACGCGGAGGAGGCCGATGTCTTCATCGACTGCCGGACTTCCACCGGCCGCTCTGCCATCGTAGTTTGCGAGGCCAAGCCTCAGACGGTGCCCTCCAACTACAAAGGCACCATTTTGGGTATGCTGATCCAGTGGAAGGATGAGCCGGCGGTAGACCGCTCCTTTCGACTGGAGGTCCCAACCGTGGGGGTTCGAGCGGTCTCCATGCCGGAGGACAGGCGGATCGTTCAGTCGGTAGAGCCAATTTTCTATGAGGAGCGGCTCATCGCCGTACTCATTTATGAAAAGCCCGCCGTGGCGGTAGAGGCCATGGTGGCCCGTCAGGACCTACCCAAGACGGGAGAGGGAACGGGGCTTGACTGGACCGCTGTGGCCGACTGCCTGAGCGAGGCGGTGGTGTTTCTGGACCAGAAGGGGGCGGTGTGCGGCTACAACCAGGCGGCCGCCGCGCTCTATCGGGGGATGGGATATGTGGGTGCGCTGATGGGTATGCCGGGCAGCAACATCCAGCCTTCCACCGTGGAAGAACCGGATGGACAGTGGCACGAGGCTTCCATGGTGAACCGGGCGCTCCAATACCGAAAGGTGGCTGTCACCGGTGAGAGGGCCAAAACGGCGCTCATCATCCGGGACCTGACGGAGCAGCGTCGGCTGGAGCAGGAGTTGGCCTTTCAGAGGACGGCCCTGCGGGAGCTGCGGCACCGGATGAAAAATAGCCTTCAGATGATGGCCAGCCTGACCCGAAGCCGCGGCTATGAGGCGGTTGAACCAAGTGACGCCCAGACGGCGCTGCTGGATACCGCCAATCGTCTGCTCTCCCTCACGGCCACACTGGACGGTGTGGTTCAGGTGTCACCGGAGAAGGTTTCGCTCCTCCAGGTGCTGGAGCAGGTCCGGAAATATACCTTTCAGACGCTGATGACCCCCGCCAGGAGCGTTGCCATCCGGGTGTGGGGACAGGATGCGGAGGTATCCGCCGGCTGTGCCGCGTCGGTGGCGCTGGTGGTCAACGAGCTGCTGCAAAATGCCCTCAAGTATGCCTTTCCCGCCGGGGCGGCAGGGGAGGTGGAGATCCAGCTTCAGACCGACCGCCCCCTGTGCAAAATCACCGTGGGGGACAACGGTGTGGGCTTCCGCCGGGAGACCGCGAGGCCGGGCGGCATTGGGCTGGAGCTGGCCGCCACCATCGTCCGGGAAAAGCTCATGGGAGAGTGGAAGGTGGACACTGGCAGCGGGGGGACAAAGATCACCTTCGATTTTTTAGAACAATAGAGAGACGAGCCGACCTGAGGTATGGCGGCGCGGAGAACACTTGGGTGATGCAGCCCAGGGACAGTGGAAACGCTGCCCCTGGGCTGCTTTACATTTTTTTCCGTACCATTGGCCGGAGCGTGGGTTCCACGTCCGAATCTGGTAAAGAGAGGTGTAGCAAAACATGAAACTGAAAACGACCCTCAACGGCAGCAGCTTTGCCTTCCGGGACATCAAGGATGTACTGGCCAAGGCCAATGAGCCCAAGTCCGCCGACCGGCTCCAGGGCATTGCGGCGGCCACAGCCACCGAACGGGTGGCCGCCAAAATCGTGCTCTCGGAGCTCACAGTGGGCGAGCTCACGGAGTACCCCACCGTCCCCTATGAGAAGGATGAGGTCACCCGGGTGAACATCGACGGACTGAACAGGCCCATGTACGAGCGGTTCAAGAATATGACCATCGGTGAGCTGCGGGAGTGGATTCTGGACCACAGGACCACAACAGAGGAGCTCTGCCGGGCCAGCCGGGCCTTCACCGGCGAGGTAGTGGCCGCTGTGGCCAAGATCATGTCCGCCATGGATCTGGTGTATGGGGCCAGTAAGATCGTCCGTCCCACCAAGTGCATCACCCAGATCGGTCTGCCCGGCACGTTGTCCTACCGCTGCCAGACCAACAGTCCCACCGACGATGTGCCCAGTATCCTCCTGGGTGTCATGGAGGGGCTGTCCTATGGCTCTGGCGACGCCTGCCTGGGCATCAATCCCGTGACTGACGACGCCGAGACGACAAAGCGCATCGCCGATGGTTTGTGGAACCTGGTGAAGAAGAACGACATTCCCACCCAGATCAGCGTCCTCTCCCACATCACCACCCAGATGCAGTCCGTGCGCAAGGGCGCGCCGCTGTCTATGTTCTTCCAGTCCATTGCCGGTACCCAGGCCGCCAACGACAACTTCGGCGTCAGCCGGGCCCTTCTGGAGGAGGCCTATGCGCTGGCCCTGGAGTCCTGCACCGGGTTGGGCCCCAACCTCCTCTACTTTGAGACTGGCCAGGGCTCCGAGGTCTCCATCGGCGCCGATGAGGGCGTGGATGAGATGACCCTGGAGGCCAGGACCTATGGCTTTGGCCGCTTCTTCAACCCCTTTATGGTCAACAATGTCTCCGGCTTCATCGGGCCCGAGACCCTCTACGACGGCAAGGAGATGATCCGGGCCAACCTGGAGGACCACTTCATGGGCAAGCTCATCGGCCTGCCCATGGGAATGGCCCCCTGCTACACCAACCACACCTCCATCACCCAGGATGACCAGGAGATGGCCACCGCCCTGCTGGCCATGGCGGGCGCCAACTACTACATGGGTGTGCCTGTGGGCGACGACGTGATGCTCTCCTACCAGGACACCAGCTTCCACGACGACGCCACCCTCCGGGAGCTCACCCACCGCCTGCCCGCTCCGGAGTTCCACAAGTGGTTGATGAGGATGGACCTGATGGACGAAAACGGGCGGCTCACCGCCCGGGCAGGCGACGCGTCCATCTTCCTGAAGTGAAAAGGAGGGAGCAATCATGAACGAAGCCCAACTGCAAGAGATCATCCTGAAAACCATCACCGAGCTGGTGGGGAAGGAGGGGAAGGAAAGCCCCTCCCCGGCGCCCGGTCCGAAGGTGGACCCGGGAGAGGTGCCCGACCTCTCCACTGTGGACTACCGAAAGATCGTCGATGTGCCCAACCCCGCCAATGAAGAGGAATACCGCCTCCTGCGGGCGCAGACCGTGGCCCGTCTGGGCGTCTGGCGGGCGGGTCCCCGGTACCGCACCAACACCTTCCTGCGCTTCCGGGCGGACCACGCCGTAGCCATGGACGCCGTCTTTACCGATGTGCCGGAGGCGCTTTTGGAGGAGATGGGGCTCTTCTCGGTCCAGACCCTCTGCGACAGCAAGGACACCTACCTCACCCGCCCCGACCTGGGCCGCCGCCTCTCCGATGAGACGGTAGCCGAGCTGAGGAAGCGCTGCGTCCTGAACCCCGATGTCCAGATCGTGGTGTCCGACGGCCTCTCCAGTACTTCGGTGTCCGCCAATATCCGGGATGTGCTCCCCGCCATCCTCCAGGGACTCAAGTCCTCCGGTGTCACAGTGGGTACCCCCTTCTTTATTAAATATGGACGGGTGGGTGCCATGGACGCCGTCACCGAGGCGCTGGGCGCCAAGGTCACCGTCATCCTCCTGGGGGAGCGGCCCGGCCTGGCCACCGGTGAGTCCATGTCCGCCTATATGACCTACGGCGGCTATGTGGGCATCCCTGAGGCCAACCGTACCGTGGTCTCCAACATCCACCGGGGCGGCACCACCCCCACCGAGGCCGGCGCCTTTATCGCGGAGCTGTGCCTGCGTATGCTCCGGGAGAAGGCCTCCGGTCTTGACCTGAAGGTCTGACAAAACGGGGAAACGTTGAATTTATAACAGTCAGGAGTGGATAAAGATGATCGGTACACAAGCTCTGGGTATGATCGAGACCCGCGGCCTGGTGGGCTCCATTGAGGCGGCCGACGCCATGGTGAAGGCCGCCAACGTCACCCTCATCGGCAAGGTCCATGTGGGCAGCGGCCTGGTGACCGTGATGGTCCGGGGAGACGTGGGGGCCGTCAAGGCGGCCACCGACGCCGGCGCGGCTGCCGCCGAACGGGTGGGAGAGCTGGTGAGCGTCCACGTGATCCCCCGTCCCCACCAGGAGGTGGAATATATTCTTCCCAGCCTGGACCGCGAGGAGAAAGAAAATCCGTAAAGTTTTCCACAAAAATAGACCAGCCTGTGGATAACCGGTCGATCTCGGAGGAGATCGGCCGGTTATTTTGCAGTTTATAAAGTTTCTCACATCTGTCACAAAAAGGACGCCTTGGGCGCTATACCAAATAGAGAAGCGTCCTGCCCTTTGGCGGCGTGAAAAATGGAGGTGTAATCGATGAACCGTGTGTGTAGAAAAAAACGGATGCCGGCCCTGCTGCTATGCCTAGTGCTGTGCCTGACCACGTGCCTGGGTATAGGGACAGCGGCGGAATGGCGTGATCTGAGCCGGCAGCGGGGACAGGCCATGCGGCTCCAGAGCTTGGGACTCTTTCTGGGTGTGGGGGAGGGCAGCAACGGTTTTACCGATTTCGATCTGGAGCGGTCTCCCAGCCGGGCGGAGGCGGTGACTATGCTGGTCAGGGCCCTGGGCAAGGACAGCGAGGCGAAGCGGTTGGGAACGACCCACCCCTTCACCGATGTTCCCGCCTGGGCGGACGGCTATGTGTCCTACGCCTATGGCCAGGGCCTTACCAGGGGCACCTCGGATACCACTTTCGGCGCCTGGGATCCCGCCACGGGAGCTATGTACATGACCTTCATGCTCCGGGCCCTGGGCTACGCCGACGGGGAGGATTTCACCTGGGACGACCCTTGGACCCTGGCAGAAGCCTGCGGCATACTGCCTTTGACGGTGGACCGCGGGGACTTCCGCAGGGCCGATGCGGTAGATGTCACTGCCGCCGCCCTCTCCGCCAGGCTCAAGGGGACGGACAGCACCCTGGCCCAGAAGCTCATTGCCGAGGGAGCCTTCTCCCAGGCGGCCTATGACCGGGCCTTCCAGACGTATGAGGCAGCCATGGAGGAGGTCGCCGCCAACGCATTCTACCAGGAGAAGGAGCGCTGGGAGTCGGACTACGGCACAGTTCTGCTGGGCTATGTGACGGGAAGTCCCCAGAGCACGGGGTATACCCTCTGCCTGGTGACCAGGCCGGCCGCCGCCCTGGACGAGGGCCTGACCATCACCCTGCCCTTGGCCAATGGGCAGGCTCCGGAGCAGCCGGTCCTGAGTCAGGACGGGCAGACTTTCACCTATGCCATCCATTTGGATGAGCCCCTTACCCTCCAGACCGGTATGGTCTGTGAGGCGGGCACTTACGCCTACACCGTGGACCTGACCACCGGCGAGGTGACGATGGAGGTCCGTTCGTGAGAAACGGGGGATTGGAACATGGATGAGGAGGGGCAGGCGCCCCCTCCGCTTCTTTGTATTTTTACCAAAATAAGCACGGTGTTTTTGCCAAAACAGAAAAGAAATCTGTGGGGCTCTCTTGTAATTTTGTCACCATTTTGTTACGATTAACATGTATCCAAAGGGGGGACGCGCCGCGCCCTCTCACGCAGGAAACAGAAAGGTGGAAAATGGGAACATGAAGAAGAAAGTGCTCTCGCTGGTACTGACGGCAGCCATGGTAATGGGCCTGGCGGCGCCCGCGCTGGCGGCAGAAGGGAGCGAAACCGGCAAGATCGTGATCCTGCAC
>DXCX01000008.1 GCA_019115785.1 Candidatus Intestinimonas merdavium
AAGGTGGGCTGGATGAGCTTCTTCTCCACCTTCTGGTCAAAGCACTCGTACAGGGCGTTGCCCCAGGTCTTGTCCGCCGTCTCAGGCAGCTCCACGCCGATGGACTTGGCGGCAGCCACGGCCTCCTCGTCGGAGGGGATGGCCATAAAGTCGATGCCGCAGTACTGCTTGACGGCCTCGTGCATGGGCATGCGGGGCCAGCCGGGGGTCAGGTCGATCTTCTCGCCCTGCCACTCCACCTGGTAGGTGCCCAGAATCTTCTGGGCGGCGGAGGACAGCAGGTCCTCAAACAGGTCCATCATGTCGTTGAAGTCAGCGTAGGCCTGGTAGAGCTCGATGGTGGTGAACTCAGGGTTGTGCTTGGGGTCCATGCCCTCGTTGCGGAAGATCCGGCCGATCTCATACACCCGGTCCATGCCGCCCACGATGAGCCGCTTCAGGGGCAGCTCAGTGGCGATGCGCATGTACATGTCGATGTCCAGGGTGTTGTGGTGCGTGATAAAGGGCCGGGCGGTGGCGCCGCCGGAGATGGTGTTGAGAACAGGGGTCTCCACCTCCATAAAACCCCGGCCATCCATGAAGTCCCGGACATGCTTGATAAACTGGGAGCGGATGATAAAATTGCGCTTCACCTCTGGGTTGACGATCAGGTCCACATACCGCTGGCGGTAGCGCAGCTCGGTATTGTTGAGCCCATGGAACTTCTCAGGCAGGGGGATGAGGGACTTGGACAGGAGGGTGATCTTGTGGGCCTTGATGGAGATCTCGCCCCGCTTGGTCTTGAAGACCTCGCCCTCGACGCCCACAATGTCGCCGATGTCGGTCTTCTTGAACCTGGCAAAGGGCTCCTCCCCCAGCTCGTCGATGCGGACATAGAGCTGGATGCGTCCCTTCCCGTCCTGAAGATCACAGAACACGGCCTTACCCATGCCACGTTTGGACATGATCCGGCCCGCCACAGAGACCTGCTTGCCCTCCATCTCATCAAACTTTTCTTTCACGCCAGTGCTGTGAGCAGTGACGATGTATTTGGTGATCTGGAAGGGGTCCTGACCCGCGTCCTGGAGCTCTTTGAGCTTGGCGCGGCGGATACGTCTCTGCTCGGACAGGTCCAGCTCCTCAGGAGCGCCTGTGTTCTTCTCTTCTGTCATTTCGGGTTCCTCCTGTCTCGCCTTTCTCAGGCCTTTTGAATATCTAAGACCTGGTAGCGCAGGACGCCGGCGGGCGCCTCCACCACCACATCATCTCCAATGACCTTGCCCAGCAGGGCCTTGCCGAAGGGAGATTCCTCAGAAATAAGGCCGTTCATGGGGTCAGCCTCCTGGGAGCCTACCACCTGGTAGACCTCCTCCTCATTGAACTCCTTGTCCAATACGGTGATCTTGCTGCCCAGACGGACCGCATTGTGGTCCGCGTCATGAGCCTCCTCGATGACCACGCAGTTCTGGAGGATCCCCTCCACCTCCGCGATCCGGGAGTAGAGCTTGCCCTGCTCGTTTTTGGCCTCGTCGTACTCGCTGTTCTCACTCAGGTCGCCGAAAGACCGGGCCTCCTTGATCTGGTCGGCCACTTCCTTTTCCCGGACGGTCTTCAGGTAGACCAACTCTTCCTGGAGCGCCTTGAAACGCTCGGGGCTCAGTTTATACTCTTTCGCCATGCTGCTTCTGCTTCCTTTCTGCGCCTTTTCCTGCGAAAATAGGGGGAAAAACCCCGGAAAGACCCATATCGGTCATAATCTTCCTTGCAAATAGCCATACCTTTGCATTATTCAGTATTATATGTACTTTCCTCCCGTCTGTCAAGTGTGAAAATAGGCCTCCACCGCGATGCCGTCCCGCTCCAGGCGGCCGGAACTCCACAGTGCGGCAAGCAGAGAAAGGGCGGCGGCGTCATCGGGCAGGATACCCTCCCGAAGCCGAAACCGGTAGTCCCCCAGCACGGGGTTTTCTCCCGAGAGATCCACGCTCCGTCCTCCCCGTCCGTGCCGGGCAGGGGCAAAGAACAGCGTCAGGTGGGCGCCGCGCCCCGGCCCTCCCTCCACCACCGGCAGGCCAAACTCCCGGCTCAGCTCCCGCTGGAGCCCCTCTCCCCCCGCGGGGACCTCCACCAGGAGCTGCCGCACCTGGGGACACAGCTCCAGCGCGGCCGCCCGCAGGGCCCGGGTGACCCGGTCCCCCCACAGCGCCACTCTGGCCTCCCAAAGGGGGACGCCGTCCCCCGCCAGAGCCGCCAGTGCGATGGGCCCGGCCAGCGCCCGGCACAGCTCCCCTGTCTCCACGGGCCGGAGCCCCTGGGCCAGTACCTCTTCCCAAAGGGGAAAGTCCTCCGGCGCCAGCACATGGACCACCCCCTGCTTCCGGAGGGCCCGGGCCGTCCGCCGGACCCGTCCCGGAGTCAGCCGGTTCCCCGGCACCTCCCCCCGCAGCAGGGGCAGCCCCAGCAGCCGCTCCCGGGCAAGGTGGACCAGGAGGCGGTTCCCCGTCCCGGGCACGATATGGCCTGTCATCTCACTCACCTCGGAAAAGGATATGCGCCTCCCCCCTCCTTTATCCAACTTACAAAGCAGCCCCGGAAGCGGCAGGCTCCCGGGGCTGTGCGCTCAGTTTTTCTCCAGCAGCGCCAGAGCGGCCTGGAGCTGGGGATCATCCTCAGGCGCCAGCGCACCGGCGGCCAGGGCGGCGCTCTGCTCCTCGGTCAGGGTGACCTCCTGGTCCAGTGTAAGACCGGTGCCAATGAGGCAGACACCGCCGCCGGTATAGTACCGCGCGGTAGAGATATTAATGGCGCCTCCGCTCAGCAGCGGAAAGGTCTGCTGGGAAAAGCCCTTTCCAAAGGTGGGCTCCCCCACAATCACTCCCCAATCCATCTCCTGGAGCTCGGCGGCAAAGAGCTCCGCCGCCGAGTAGGTGTTCCCGTTGACCAGCACTGCCATGGGGAGATCCACACAGTCGGCGTCCGACGTGACCACCCGCTTCACGCCCGCCTTGGTTTCACTGCGGAAGATGTCCCCCTCCGGCAGCAGGTAGTCCAGCAGCTTGGTGAGCTCATCCACATAGCCGCCTCCATTGTTGCGCACATCGAAGACCAGCCGTTCCGCCCCCTGGTCCACCAGCTCCTCCACGGCGGCGATGGTCTCCTGGGCACAGCGGCTATTGAAGTTCTTGATGGTGACCAGACCTGTACCGTCGGCCAGGAGCTCCCCCTCCGCCGGGTGCTCCTCCACCGTCTTTCGGGTTACCGTCACCTCTCGCCACTCCCCGCCGGCGGCCTCTATAGTAAGGAGCACCTGGGTCCCAGCCTCCCCCTTGATGAGGGAAGCCCCTTCCCCCTGGTTCTCCGCCGTCAGCTCGGTGCCATCCACCGCCACGATTTTTTCCCCGGCGGTCAGACCGGCCTCCTCCGCCGGTCCGCCCTCGGTCACGGTCTGGATGAGCATGCCCCCCTCCTCCGGGTAGGTCACGGTGACCCCGATACCTACATAGGAGTTGCTGCGGCTCTCCTGCTGGGCCGCATAGCCGTCGGGATCCATATAGTAGGACCAGCGGTCCCCCAGACTTTCGATGAGGGTGTTCATGGCCTGGTCCGCCGCCGCGCCAATGTCATGCTCTCCCACAAACTGGGTGTTGATGAGGACCATGGCCTCCATCATCCCCAGCCCGGCCCGGCCCAGCAGCATCCAGGCCGCGCCGGCCAGGACCGCCGCCATCACCGCCACTGTCAGCAGGACGGTGATCACCAGCGCCAACAGGGAAAATCGCTTCTTCTTCAATGCCGAGTCCTCCTTTAAAAAGCAAAGACAGGGCTCCCGCCCCGTCTTCGCCTTTTGATACCGATTGTCGCGGGTTGGCCGCCTGCCCGTCCTGGATCAGCGATAGGTGAACTGACCCGCCAGGGAGGGATAATAGTCCAGGGCGTCGGTCCGGGAGCCGTTGACCCGGAACTCCAGATGGAGGTGGTTGCCCGTGGAGGACCCGGTGGTACCCACATAGCCCAGCACCTGACCCTGACTCACCACGTCGCCCTCGGAGACCGCTCGGGAGTTCATATGGGCATAGAGGGTAGAGATGCCATTGTCGTGTTGGACCACCACATAGTTGCCATAGGAGCTGTTGTATGTAGAAATGGTCACCACACCGCCCCGCGCCGACAGGATCTTGGTGCCGCCGGGGGCAGCGATGTCGGTGCCGGTATGGTTGCCCGGCCGTCCGGTGATGGGGTGAATACGGGGGCCAAAGATCGAGGTGATGGTGTAGTATCCGGGCACCGGCCACTGCCAGCCGGAGCCGGGGTCAAAACTGATCTGTCCGGCGGCGATGAGGGCCTGGAGCTCCTTCTGACGCTGGACAATCTCGGCGTCGATGCGATCGGCCTCCGCCTTCAGCGCGGCCTCCGCCTGCTCCAGCTTGGCCTCGTCGGCCTTGATGCTCTCAATGAGCTGATCCACCTCTGTCTTCTTGGCGTTGAGGGTACTCTTCTGGCTCTCCAGCTCGTCCTTCTGGGCCTGCTGGTCGGCCCGGGAAGCCTCCAGGCTCTCCTGCTGTGCCTGGAGCGCCTTGCGGGTGGCCGCCAGCTCATCCATGATCTTGTTGTCATAGTCCATGATCTCGCTGACCATCGTGGCCCGGTCCAGCAGGTCAGAGAAGTTGGACGCGCCAAATAAGATGTCCCAGTAGGAGACCGTTCCCATCTCCTCCATCACCCTGACCCGCTTACAAAAGAGGGCATACTGCTCCTCCTCCTTGGCCTGGGTCTCGGCCACCTCGGTCTCCTTCTCGGCGATGAGCTGGTCGTACTGGGCAATGGTGGCGCTGGCACTGCTGATGCTTGCGTTGAGGGCGTTGATCTGCTGCTCCAGAAGGCTCTTTTGCTCCAGAGCTTTATTCTTGTCGCTCTGAATGCTGCTGAGCTGATCGCCCAGGGCGTCGATTTGGTCATTCAAATCAGCCACCTGGGATTTTCCCTCGTCGATCTGGGCCTGGAGCTCCTCCTGGGTGGCGGCGCCCGCCGTCTGGAGCACCATGGTCACCATGGGAAGCACCATCAGCACCGCCATCAGCAGGGCCAGCAGCGCCACCACTTTTTTATGCCAGTCCCGCTTTGGGCGCCTGGCCGCGGTCTTCTTGGGGACACGCTTTGGTTCGGACACGTTGTTTCTCCTTTCCCAAGGGCGGACGGAGCGCCCGCCCTGCCGCGCAGGTCAGACCTGCAGGAACTTGCGGATGGCCAGCAGGCTGCCGCCGGCGCCGATGGCCAGGCCGGCCGCCGCGAAGGCCCCCAGCACCCGGAGGGCCAGGGTCTTGAAGGGCACGATGGCGATGAGCTGCAATCCACCGTACTCTGTGATGGCGGTGACGATCAGGCTGTAGATCCCCCACTGAAGGAGGAAGGCAACCAGCGCCCCGATGAGGCCCAGAAGCATACCCTCAAAGATAAAGGGCCAGCGGACAAACCAGTTGGTGGCGCCGCACATCTTCATGATGGCGATCTCCTCCCGCCGGTGGAAGGTGGCCAGCTTGATGGTGTTGGCGATGATGAAAAGGGAGATGATGAGCAGCATGAGGATGAGAATCCAGGCCACCGCGCCGGCCACATTTCGGACGGTGACAAAGCCCTGGGCGATGTCCAGGGCAGCCTGGGTGGAGGCGATGCCGTCCACCTGCTCCACCGCCGCCACAGTCTGGGCCAGGTCCTCAATGTCCACCACATGGATCTGGTAGCGGTGGCGCAGGACATCAGGGGGGAGATAAAAGAGCTCGGAATACTCACTGTCCACATAGCGCTGCTTGTAGTTCTCCAGAGCCTGCTCCGCCGTAACAAATGTGACGGAGTCCACATTGGGGATCGCCTCCAGCTTAGACTGGAGGGCCCGGGCCTGGGCCTCGGTCAGGCTGTCGTCCACATAGGCGGTGAACTCGTTTTCGGCCTCCAGATCTCCCAGGGTGTTGTCCAGATTGACCGCCACCAGGGAGAAGGAGCCCATGATGATCAGGCAGGCCACGATCATACACACGGCGGCAAAGGACATCAGGCCGTGGGTGAAGATGCTGTGGAAGCCCTCTTTCATATGATAACCCATATTATACTGACTCATTGTTGTAATACCCACCCATTCCGTCGCTGATGATCCGGCCGCTCTCGATGGCCACCACTCGTTTAGAGAAGCGGTTGACCAGTTCCTTCTCGTGGGTCACCACCATGACGGTGGTGCCCAGCTCGTTGATCTTCTCCAGCAGCATCATGATCTCCAGGGAGCGCTGGGGGTCCAGGTTGCCGGTGGGCTCGTCGGCCACGATGACCTGGGGGTTGTTCACCAGGGCTCTGGCGATGGCCACACGCTGCTGTTCGCCTCCGGAGAGCTCGGTGGGAAGCCGGTCCCCCTTGTGGTCCAGCCCCACCAGCTGAAGGACATAGGGCACCCGCTTTCGGATCTCCCGGGGGGAGGCGCCCACCACCCGCATGACAAAGGTCAGGTTCTCCTCCACCGTTTTTTTCTCAATCAGGCGGAAGTCCTGGAAGATGACCCCCAACGTCCGGCGCATGTAGGGGATCTGCCTGGGCCGGATGTTATTCAGATTGTAGCCGTTGACCATCAGCCGGCCGCCGGAGCAGGTCACCTCACCGGTGATGAGCTTCAAAATGGTGGATTTTCCAGACCCGGAGGGCCCCACCAGAAAGACAAACTCCCCATCCTCGATCTTCATGGAGACGCCTTTGAGGGCCCTGGTACCATTGTCATAGGTCTTTTGTACATCGATCAGACGTATCATACACAATCCTCACAGTTAAGGCACAGCGACAGCGGCGGAGGCAGGTCCCCCGCCCTACCAAAAAACGCAAGACTGAGACTCGGTAGGACGGGGGCACCGCCCCCGCCGCAGATCATGTGTAGTTTTTCTCGCCTGCCCCTTTTATGATTCGATCCCCCGGGACACCAGATACTTCTTGACCATCAGGGCCACCTTAAAGGTGATGGCATCATCAAACTCCCGGAGGTCCAGCCCTGTGAGCTTCTTGATCTTCTCCAGACGGTAGACCAGAGTGTTCCGGTGGACGAAGAGCTTCCGGGCCGTCTCGGAGACGTTCAGATTGTTCTCAAAGAATTTATTGATGGTGAACAGTGTCTCCTGATCCAGGGAGTCAATGGGGTTCTTTTTGAAGACTTCCTGGAGGAACATCTCACATAGGGTGGTAGGCAGCTGATAGATGAGCCGTCCAATGCCCAGGTTCTCATAGTTGATGATGGATTTTTCGGTGTCGAAAACCTTGCCCACATCAATGGCCACCTGGGCCTCCTTATAGGCACGGGCCAGCTCCCGGATGTGACCCACCACGGTGCCCACACCGATGACCACCTTCAGCCCCAGCTCATTCTTCAGGGCATTCTCCACCTGCTCGGCAATGCGGTAGAGGTCCTTGGCCTCCACCCCATCCCCCAGCTGTTTGATGAGGGTGAGGTCGGTCTCGTTGATGGAGAGGACAAAGTCGGACTGCTTATCGGGGAAAAGGGATTGGACCACGTCGATGGCCGCCATGTCGGTGGTCCCTACCTGGCGGATGAGGAAGACGGCGCGGGGCACCTCGGAGACAAAATGGAGCTCCTTGGCCCGAACATAGATGTCCCCCAGCAGGATATTGTCGGAGATGATGCTCTTGACAAATGTGGCCTTGTCGTGCTTCTCCTCATAATAGGCCTTGGCCCCGTTCAGCGCCACCACAGCCATGGCGCATACCGTGCGGGCAGTCTCATCCTCGCCCCGGGCAAAGGCGGCATAGTCGAACTGGGAGCTCCACCCCGCCAGAGGCTTGAAGGTATTCCCCCCAAAGGTCACCAGCTCGGTTTCAGCGGCGTTCACCGCCTCCACCGCGCCGGACCACTTTTCTCCAATGCAGGTAAGCTCATTGCAGGCTACTACCGTTCCTTCGGAATCGATGACGCCGATGGCGCGGTCGGTGCTGTCCTTCATCTGCAAAACCACGCTCTGGAAAATCCGGCTGGACATCGTGCGTTGCCCCTTTCTCTCAGCGCATTATCGCGCAAAATATCTCTACCCGCCGGCCACTGAACAGCTTCAGGTCCGGCGTTTCTATTATACTGATTTTTTTCTCCCTTTTCAATAGGTAAATCGCATTTTTTTGTGAAAAATGCCGAAGAATATCAAGTCCCGTCTCCCGGACATCCCGGAGGGTCACCGCAGCCGCTCCAGCTCCTGCCGTTCCCCCTGCGTCAGGGGGCGCCAGGCGCCGGGCGCCAGCTCCGGGTCCAGCCGAAGCGGCCCCATGGACAGCCGCTTGAGGTAGGTCACCGGCTTGCCCCGGCTGGCCAGCATCCGCTTGACCTGGTGGTACTTCCCCTCCCGGAGGGTGACCAGACCGGTATCCGGCGGCTCCAGCACCTCCAGCTCCGCCGGCAGGCACCGGAGCCCGTCTCCCAGCACCATCCCCGTCCGGAAGGCCCGGCGGTCCTCCTGGTCCAGCCGCCCCTCCACCCGGACGAAGTAGACCTTGTCCACATGCTTCTTGGGAGCCAGGAGCCGGTGGCCCAGAGGACCGTCGTTGGTGAGGAGGAGGAGCCCCTCAGTATCCTTGTCCAGCCGCCCCACCGGGAAAAGACCCACCCGTCTCAGATGGGGGGGCAGCAGGTCCAGCACCGTGGGCTGCTTGGGGTCCTCGGTGGCCGACAGCACCCCGCCGGGCTTGTGGAGCATCAGGTAGCAATACCGCTCCCCGTCCACGGCCTCGCCATCCACCCGCAGCTCCACCGCTTCCCGGTCGAATTTATCCTCTGGACGCGCCACCACGGCGCCATCCGCCGTCACCCGCCCGGCCTTCACCAGGTCCTTCACCTCCCGTCGGGACCAGCGTCCGGTGCCGGAGAGGATCTTATCCAGCCGTTCCAATGCCATCTCCTCTATCCTCCTCTTCCGTGGTCATAACATCGCTTCCCCACGCATATCAATTCCTTGAGACCAGCATGGAAGGAGCGTTGCGCTGTGTTTATCTGGACCGCCAAGCTGCGCCGTGGGAGGCTGGCCGCCGGGGCGGCGGCGCTGCTGCTGGCGCTGTGCGGAGTGGCCGTCCTGGTCGGCGGCCTCTCCCCTGGGGAGGTAGACGCTGTCTCCCCTGCCCCCGCCAGCCCCAAGGGCATCAAGACCAACGAGGACCGGGTGGCCTATCTGGAGAGCTACGGCTGGCAGGTCTCCCCCGAGGCGGTGTCGGTGGAGGAGCTTCTCATCCCGGAGGAGTTCGACGAAACCTATGACCAGTACCTGGCTCTCCAGGCTCAGCAGGGCTTTGACCTCACCCAGTACAAGGGCAAGCGGGTCAAGCGGTACACCTATCAGGTGACCAACTACCCCTCCGGGGAGAGCGGCGTGGAGGCCGGCCTCCTCATCTACAAAAATACCGTTGTCGCCGGTGAGGTCCTCTCCACCAAGCTGGGTGGCTTCATCCAAGGTCTGGCCATGCCGGAATAGGGAGCACGCCTCCACAACAGCACAGGCTGCCGAAAAAGTCTCCACGGCTTTCCCGGCAGCCTGCATCTGTCTCTCAGTAATCCGCCGGACCCAGGAAGGCATGGTAGGCGTTATTGAGAAATATGAGGTACAAAATACCCCCCACCAGCGTGGCGATCAGGGTGCCCACCACCGCCACACCGGCCACCACCAACAGGAAGGGCACCAGGGCCATCACCGCGAAGCAGCACAGGGCAATGGCGCACCCCAGGTAGATCTTCCACACGGTGGACCCCTTGTCGGCCAGGGTGGCATAGCCGTTGACGGTGAGGAGCTGTCCCGCCGCCGTGCACACCAGATAGACGTAATACACACCCAGGGCCAGGATGACCACAGAGAGCACCGCCACCAGGCCGGTCCACTGGTAGGCCCCGGCAAAGAGAACCAGCCCGTTGAGCACCAAACTGACAATGTTGACCCAGAAGGCCCGCCCGAAGTAGGGGTGGCTGGGGGCGGCCACATTCAGCGCCCCAATGCTCATGACGGTGGACACCAGGAACAGAATACCGCCCAGGAGGCTCTCCCCCATCAGGCTGGAGATGAGGGACAGCAGCTCAGAGACAAACAGGAGCCGCAGCCCCCGGCCGGCAAGCAGGTTGTCCTCATACATCGTATGCGCCTCCTCACTCTTTCATAATATGGACGTTCAGGTGATTGTAGGTCAGCTCCACGCCCTCCCGGTCGAAGGCGGCCCGGACCTGCTCCAGCAGGTCGTAGTAGAGCTCCCAGTAATCCTGGGTGGCACACCACACCCGCAGGGTGTAGCCCACGCTGCTCTCCCCCAGGGAGGTGGTACGGACGAAGGGCTCCGGGGTAAAGAGGGCCTTAGGGTGGGCGCCGATGACCTGGCGCATAATCTCCTTCACCCGCTCCGGGTCGGCGTCATAGGAGACGGTGAAGGTGAGGTCCACCCGGCGCTGCTCCTGCTTGTTGTAGTTGACGATCTTCTCCCCCGAGATCTCTCCGTTGGGAATGAAGATGATCTTATTGTCGATGGTCTTGAGCTTGGTGTAGACCAGCCCGATCTCACTCACCGTGCCGGAGACCCCTCCAGCCTCCACATAGTCCCCCACAGCGAAGGGACGGGAAACCATCACCGTGATCCCCCCCGCCAGGTTGGACAGGCTCCCCTGGAGAGAGAGGGACAGTGCCACACCGATGACGCCCAGCACCGTCACCAGGGAGTTGATGGGAAAATCCAGATAGGCGGCCACGATGAGGCCGGTGATCACCCACATCAGCACCTTGAGACAGGAGTGGGTGAATTTATGTACCGTGGGCTCCACCTTCAGCCGGGTCATGGTCCGGTCGATGAGGGACAATATCACCTTCATCACCGCCATACAGCCCAGAAACAACAGCAGACCGTACAGGGCCTTTGTCAGGGTCAGCCCTCGGGCGACCTGTTCAAAGACCTCTACCGTCTCCTCCGGCGTGGTGGTGGAGGTGGGCAGCTCTGCCGACATCCTACTCGCCTCCTCTCTTCCTTTGGCTTTTTGTTGTGGTACCAGTATACCATGGCCCGGCGGAAATGAGAACCCACGCGCCCAAAAAAGATGCAGGTCCAATATATGACTGCGTATCTGTCCCAGAACCGGAAGATGCCTGGCGCTGTGCGCCTGTTCAGGCGGTTCTGTGGCTTTGCCGTAGCACCGCTCTCTTATCTGTGGTAAAATGGTTCACGTAACGTAAATCATCCGCAGGAATTGAGAGGTCACTGATATGTTCAAACTGGTAGCCCGATCAGATCTGATGCAGGCCGCGGCCATCCATGCGGAAAGCTGGAAGGCATCTCACAGGGACCTGTGCTCCGCCGAGTTTATTGCAATCCACACCCCTGAACGTCAAAGGGGCTACCTGGAATCAGAGATCGCAAAGGGAGCGCAGCTCTACATGCTGATTGACACGAAGCCTGTTGGAATCGTCTCCATTCAAGGCAATCTGATCGCAAATCTCTATGTGCTGCCCGGTGAGCAGAACAAGGGGTATGGAACACGATTGCTTTCTTTTGCTGTACAACAATGTAAGGGAACACCCAGACTGTGGGTCCTCAGCACCAATACCGGAGCGCCGCGGCTCTATGGGCGCCATGGCTTTGAGCCGACGGGAAGCATTGTGCAGCACACCCATGCGGTCTATGAGCTTGAGCTCCGCCTGCACCTGGCATGAATCCCAGTTCATTGGAAAACAGCGACTTCCCCAGACGACAAAAAACGCCCCACCGCCGAAGCGGTGGGGCGTTCGTTTGGCGCAAATTACTCGTCGATCTCGATGACCACGCCGGAGCCAACGGTACGGCCGCCCTCGCGGATAGCGAAGCGGAGGCCCTTCTCGATGGCGATGGGGGTGATCAGCTCAACCTTCATGTCCACGTTATCGCCAGGCATGCACATCTCGGTGCCCTCGGGCAGAGTGATGACGCCGGTGACGTCGGTG
>DXCX01000110.1 GCA_019115785.1 Candidatus Intestinimonas merdavium
TTCCTGGTCCACATCGTGGACGACTGGAGCATCCCGGTGATCTGCTACGGCCTGCGGGCGGACTTCAGCGGGAAGCTCTTCCCCGGCTCCCAGGAGCTGCTGGCCACCGCGGACATCATCGAAGAGGTCAAGACCATCTGCTGGTGCGGCAAGAAGGCCACCTGCAACGCCCGCTTCGACAGGGACGGCAACGTCCTGCGGGAGGGGGAGCAGGTGGTGCTGGGGGCCAACGACCAGTATATCGGACTGTGCCGCAAGCACTGGCGGGAGGGGAATTTAGGCCCCGACTTCCACCCGTGAGGTCACTCCCCCAGCTCGGGAGAGGCGGCCTCGGCGGCCAGGCGCAGCCCCAGCCGCAGCCCCTCCCGGAAGCAGTACATGCCGTGGGCCTGGACGGGATTGTCCTCCAGGTACTCCGGCCAGAGCTCCGGCCGGGGGCCGCCGATGAGGGCATAGTAGAGCTCATCCATCAAAATCGACATGGCACGACACCTCGCACAGAGTTCTGTGTATTTTATATCACACGGAACTCTGTGTGTCAAGGAGGGATAGGATGTTTTCCGACAAATTGCGTCTGCTCCGTCAGGAGGAGGGGCTGACCCAGACCCAGGCGGCGGAGCGGGTGGGCATCTCCTGGCGGACCTATCAGGACCTGGAGGGGGGCAAGTACCCCAGCTATGTGACCCTGGGCAAGATCGCGGACGCCTTTGGGGTGTCGGTGGACTGGCTGATGGGTCGGACGGAGCGGCGGGAGGTCAACCGATGATGGTATGCAGCCTGTGTCCCCGGCTGTGCCGGGCCGAGCGGACGGAGACGGCGGGGAGAGGCCACTGCCGGATGCCGGAGCTGCCGGTGGTGGCGCGGGCCGCCCTCCATATGTGGGAGGAGCCCCCCATCTCGGGCACCCGGGGCTCGGGCACCGTCTTCTTTTCCGGGTGCGGTCTGGACTGCGTCTTCTGCCAGAACGACCAGATCAGCCACCGGGACTTCGGCAAGGGGGTGACGGTGGAGCGGCTGCGGGAGATCTGCCAGGCGCTCATCGCCCAGGGGGCCCACAACATCAACTTTGTCAACCCCACCCACTACGCCCATGTGGTGGCCCGGCTGCTGGAGGAGCCCCTCCCGGTGCCGGTGGTGTGGAACTCCGGGGGCTACGACCGGGTGGAGACCCTCCGGGCCCTGGAGGGGAAGGTGGACATCTACCTCCCCGACCTCAAGTACCTCACCCCGGCGCTGGCCGAGCGGTACTCCGGGGCGGCGGACTACCCGGCCGCCGCGGCGGCGGCAATCCGGGAGATGGTGCGCCAGACGGGCCCCTGTCAGATGGAGGATGGGCTTTTGAAGCGGGGGACGGTGATCCGCCACCTGGTCCTCCCCGGCCATCTGGCGGAGGCCAAGGGGGTAATGGACTTCGTGGCTGGGGAGTTTCCCGCCGGGACGGTCCTCTTCTCCCTCATGAGCCAGTACCTCCCCCAGGGCCGGGCGGGGGAGTTCCCCCAGCTGGACCGGTGGCTGCGGGGGTCCGAGGCCCGGGCGGCCCAGGCCTACATGGAGGCCCTGGGCCTGGAGGGCTTCACCCAGGAGGGGAGCGCCGCCGACGCCGGCTATATCCCCCCCTTCGATCTCACAGGTGTATAAAAGGAGGACGGAGCATCGCTCCGTCCTCCTTTTTTGTTATCTGGCCAGAATGACCCGGATGCGGCCGCCCTGGCTCTGGTCCTTGTCGTAGTAGCCGGTGAGGGAGTAGCTCCCGTCGGTCACCAGGGACAGGGAGGTGGGGTAGTAGCGGTCCCCGTCCACCTGGTAGACCAGCACGTCGTCCCAGATGGCGTACTGGCGGTTGCCGCCGTAGGCGGTGGCGCCGTCCACCGAGTCGAGATGGACGCCGGTGAGGTTGACGAAGCGGTCCACCTCCTCCCCGTCGGTCTTCATCTGGAAGGGGCCGGGGAGCACCTTGTAGACCCGGCCTCCGGTGAGGGTGGCGGTGGTGCCGCCCACGTCGTAGACGTAGGTGCCGGAGGTGTCCGACCCGCCAGTGTTGCCCACCTCCCGGACGGAGGTGATGACGCCGTAGGTGTGCATGTCGCCGGTGGCGTCGGAGAGGATGAGGCGGCTGATGTTCCCGCTGCCGTCCAGCAGGTAGTAGCGCACCATGCTCCGGGTGAGCTCCATGCCGGCCAGGCGCTCGGGGTAGACCCGCACCCCCTTCTCGCCGTAGACGTCCAGGATCTCCACGTCGGCGGCGAAGGTGAGGCTCCCCAGCCGCTGGCCGTCGGCGCTCACCGTGCCGGAGAGGTTGGCCGAGGGCAGGGCCTTCACCTCCACACCGGCGGCGGAGGAGGTCACCTGGACCAGGGCGCCGGGCTGGATGGTGGCGCGGTCCACGCTGTAGGTGTAGGTGTTGCCGTCGGTGGCCAGGACGCTGATGGCGGCGGTGGTGTAGTCGTTGCCGTTCTTGTCGGTGAAGGTCTGGGGGGTGCTGGAGAGCACCAGGCCCCACACCGTATCACTGGCGGCCTGGCCGGGGGTGACGGCGGCGGCCACCTTCCCGTCCCGGCCCAGCAGCAGGGTGACCGCGTCCCCCACCTCAAAGGTCCCCAGGTCGCTCAGGGCGTAGGCGGCGGAGGAGGTCTCGATCTCATAGGACTTGCCCGAAACGGTCACCGAGGCGGGGGAGGAGGCGGGGGTGATGGCCTGAATGGGGCCGGTGACCTTGTTGGTGTACACCCACAGGGCGTGGAGGGTGTCCGACCAGTAGACCACGTCGTTGGCCGTCAGAGCGGAGGCGGTGCTGGCCACCCCGTCCCGGGTGACGGAGGCGGTGCTGATGTCGAAGGGGATCTTGCTCTGCCAGCCGGACTCTCCCACCACCACAGGGCCCTCCATGGTGTCGTTGAGGAGGGCCATGGTGTCGATCTCGCCCTCGGCGGTGACGCCGTGGCCCAGTACAGAGGAGAGGTAGGGCTGGCCAGTGGTCCGGCTGGGGGCGGTGAGGAGGTTATAGAAGAGGTACATGGCGTCCTGCCGGGTCATGGTGTCATTGGCGCCGATGGTGATGCCCTCATCCAGATCCAGAGTCTTGTACATGGTCATCTCTCCGGCGGGGAAGGAGCCGGAGAAATCCTCGCTGGTGTAGCCCAGCAGCCGCAGGGCCATGGTCACCCCCTCGGCCAGGGTGATGGTGTTGCCCGGGCGGAAGGTGCCGTCCAGGTACCCGGTGACATAGCCGGCGGCCACGGCGGCCTCCACATAGGGGGCGGCCCAGTGGGAGGCGGGCACGTCGGGGTAGGGGGAGACGTAGGTCACGTCCCCCACGCTGATGGGGGAGGCGGCCATGAGCATCTTCACAAATTCCGCCCGGGTCACCGGGGCGGAGAGGTTCAGGTTCCCGGCGCCGTCCCCGGTCATGATGTCCAGGGCGGAGAGGACCTGGGCCGCCTCGTCCCGGGTGGGGGCGGCCAGGGCGGGGGAGGCGAGGGACAGGGTGAGGGCCGCCGCCAGAAGGGCGGAGAGGACTCGTTTCTTCATCTTTGTTCGCTCCTTTTCGTGGGTCAGTCGTACCGCAGGGCGTCGATGGGGTTGAGCCGGGCGGCCTTGTTGGCGGGCAGGTAGCCGAAGAGGATGCCCACGCCCACCGAGACGCCGAAGGACACGGCGATGCCCGTGAGGGTGGGGACGGCCACAAAGCCGTCGTTGCCGGTGCCCAGCACCAGGGCGATGACGTTGGTGAGCACGTTGGCCATGAGAATGCCCAGGGCGATGCCGATGACGCCGCCGATGGCGGAGGTGGTGCCCGCCTCGATGATGAACTGGCTGCGGATGTCCCGGCGCTTGGCCCCCAGGGACTTGCGGATGCCGATCTCCCGGGTCCGCTCGGTCACCGACACCAGCATGATGTTCATGATGCCGATGCCGCCCACCAGCAAAGAGATGGCGGCGATGAGCACCAGGATGGCCATGAGGGTGTTGAGCATGGAGTCCATGGCGTCCATCATCTCGGCGCTGCTCATGATGTAGTAGGCGTCGTCGGCCTGGAAGGTCTTGTAAAGGCGGCTTTCAATGATGCCCTTGGCCAGGTTGGAGGTGTCCTTGTCGGCGCTGTTGAAGAGGTAGAGGTCCACCCAGCCGGTGCCGTTGAGGCGCATGGCGTTGCCGTAGGGGATGAAGATCACGTCGTCCGAGCTGCCCTCGGTGCTGTCGGCGTACTCCTCCATCACCCCGATGATGGTGAAGGGGGTGCCGCTGATGGTGATGCTCTTGCCCAGGGCGTCGCCGCCGAAGGCGTCCTTGGCCAGGTAGGAGCCGATGACGCAGACGTTTTGATACCGCTCCACGTCCACATAGCTCAGGAACCGCCCCTCCCCCAGCTTGGAGCCGCTGAGGACCTGGTTGCGCTGGGCGTCATAGAAGAACTCGCTCACCCCGTAGATGCTGGTGCGCTCGTACTCGTCGGAGCCGTGGCGGACCAGGGAGCGCACCGAGACGTAGGGGCTCACCCCCGCCAGGTACTGGGGGTATTTGTCCACCAGGGCGTACATGTCGTCGGGGTCCACGGTGCGGGAGCTCATGCCGCCCCCCAGGCCCCAGATCTGGACCTGGATGAGGTTGGCCCCCAGCTGGTCAAACTGCCGGTTCATGTAGTTTTGCATGCCGTTGCCCAGGCTGGTGATGATGATGACGGCGGCCACGCCGATGATGATGCCCAGCATGGTGAGCAGGGCCCGCATCTTGCTGGCGAGGAGGGACTTGACGGCCAGGCGGAAGGATTGGGTGAAGTTCATGCCTGGGCCTCCTCTCCGGCGGGGGCGGGGTCGGCGAAGCCGTCGATGCCCTCGGTGTCCTCCTCGGGCTGGACCACGGCCCGGGGATCGTGGGCGTCGCCGTCATAGATGATCTTGCCGTCCTGGAGGCGGATGATCCGCTTGGCCTTGACGGCGATGGAGTTGTCGTGGGTGATGAGGACCACCGTGTCCCCCTCGGCGTTGAGCTTTTGGAGGAAGGCCAGCACCTCCCGGCCCGTCCGGGAGTCCAGGGCGCCGGTGGGCTCGTCAGCCAGGATCACCGAGGGCTCCCCGGCCAGGGCCCGGGCGATGGATACCCGCTGCTGCTGGCCGCCGGAGAGCTGGCTGGGCAGGTTCTTCCGCTTGTCGGCCAGCCCCACCCGCTCCAGGGAACGGAGGGCCCGATGGTGCCGCTCCTCCGCCCCCACTCCGGCGTAAAGGAGGGGCAGCTCCACGTTCTCCTGGACGGTGAGCTTGGGGATGAGGTTGTACTGCTGGAAGATGAAGCCCAGCATTTTGTTGCGGATCTCGGCTTGCTGGTCGTCTTTCATGGTGGACACGTCCACCCCGCCCAGATGATAGGTGCCGGAGGTGGGCACATCCAGACAGCCGATGATATTCATGGCGGTGGATTTGCCCGAACCGGACTGGCCTACGATGGCCACGAACTCTCCCTCGTCGATGGTCAGATTGATGCCGTCCAGGGCGTGGACGGTCTCGGCGCCCATCTGATAGATTTTATAGACATTGCGCAGTTCAATGAGATGTGCCATATTCTCACCCCATTACAACAACGGAATCCATAATGGAGGAAGCCCCCGTCATTTCCCGGATGATGGTGTCCCCCTCGGCAAGGCCGCTGAGGATCTCCACATACTTGTCGTTGCTCCGGCCCAGGGTAACTTCCCGCTGTTCCAGCTTGGAGGGATCGGTTACGGTGAGACCGTCTTCTCCGATGGCTCCTTCGCCGGGGACCAGCACGGTGGCGCCGCCGTCACTGCCCCGGTCCACCGCGTCGATGGGCACGCACAGCGCCTGACCGGATTCCTGCACGATGATCTCAGCCGAGACGTTCATACCGGGCAGCAGACCGTCGGGGTCATCCACGGAGATGGTAACGGGATAGCTGGTGGCGCCGTTGGTGGTCACGCCGTTGATGTTGATGGTGGCGACATGACCGGTGAAGGTGCGGCCTTCCACGGCGCTGGAGGTGATGACCACCTTCTGTCCCACCTGGATCTGGTTGATGTCCAGCTCGTTGATGCTCATATCGAAGGTGAGGGCGGACAGGTCGTAGATGACGGCGGGATAGGTGGTGCTGCCGGCGGCGGAGGTGGTCATGTTGGTGCCGTCGATGTTGTCTCCCACGTCCAGATTCTTTTCAATGACGGTGCCGTCGATGGGGGCGGTGATGGTGTAGTCCTCCAGCCGCTTTTTGGCGTTGTCCAGGGAGAGCTGGGCGGTTTCCACGGCGTTTTTGGCGTTCTCCACCCCGATGCGGGCATTTTCGATCTGGGTGGCCATGTCGGTCTCCTCAAAGGAGCCGATCACCTGATCCTTGGTGACCCGGTCGCCCTCCTTGACGGTGAGAGAGACCACCTCGCCGGCAGACTTGGCCACGATCTGACCGCTGGAGGCGTAGGAGAAGGTGCCGCCGGCGGCGCAGTCGGCGGCGCCGATGGAGGCGGTGCCGGTGGAGGTCTCAGAGAGCGCGCCGGGGTTGGAGACCAGCAGGGTCACGCTGCGCACCAGGGTGCCGCCCGGGCCCACGCTGTTGGTGGCGGAGATGCTGTCCACCGTGCCGCTGAGGGTCTCGCCGGTGCCGTCTACCCGAATGGTGGCCGACTGACCCACGAAAAATCCGGCGGCGTCGGCGGCGTGGAAGGAGAGGGTCAGTTTCATGTGATCCCGGTCCAGAATATCGGCAATGGGAGCGCCCACCGTCACGTTGTCCCCCTGATCGATGTACAGCTTGGTGATGACGCCGGCGTCGGTGGCCTTGATGCGCAGGTTGTCCTTGCTGTCGCTCTGGTTATCCAGCAGTTCCTGATAGCTGAGCTGGGCGCTTTCCAGAGAGAGCTGGGCGTTCCGGACGGAGATCTCAGCCTGGTCAATGTTGGTCTGGGCGTCGCTGGAGTCGATGCGATAGAGCACATCGCCCTTTTTCACCGTGTCGCCCTCTTCAAAGGGGGCTTCCAGGATCTCGCCGCTGACCAGGGTGGTCAGCCGGTAAGAGGCGTTGGGCTCGATGGTGCCCGAGCCGGAGACACTGACGTTCATGTCCTGATAGGATACGGTTTCGGCCACATAGGCGCTGCCTGCGACGGTCTGTCCGCCGCCGCTCAGGCAGCCTTTCAGCACAAAGGCCAGCACTGCCGCCACCACCACACCGGCGATGAGGCGCTTGACCCATTTGCGCTTTTTCTTGGGGGGCTGGAACTTGGGGGCGGTGAGACTGCTTCCATCTTCCAGTACCTGGTCAGAGAGGTCGGCGGCCGTTTTGGTTTCCTTGGTCTTCATAGACGATCTCCTTTTCTTCAAACATTCTGTCCCGGCGGCGGTGAAAAAAGGGGAAAATACGCGGATTTCACCTCTTCCGGTCCTGCCTGTGAGATAACAATCCATCCTATATGGTAGGACCGTGCCGCCTTCCTGTCAAGGCCGGGGCCGCGGGATTCAAAATTCGTTTACAAATCCCGGGCGCAAGAGATGACGTCTCACATCATACGGGATAAACGACAAAAGAAGGAGGAAAAAAGGATTAAGATTTTCTTAAAAATAAAATGCGGCGCTTTGCAAGAAAATTTTCCTCCGGCGGTATAAGGTCCCTGCGGGCCGTCCAAAATAGGCTCGGAGGTGTTAATCACACATGAAACAACCATTCAAAGAGCGGATCGGCGACTTTATGGCCGGGAAGGGCTTCTACATAGTCCTTCTCCTGTGCGTCGCCGCAATCGGGATCTCGGGCTATTATCTCTACACCACGTTCCAGAACGTCGCGCCGGTCTCCGGTCCGGTGAGCGTCACCGTGACGCCCCCGGCGGTCACCCAGACCGCCGCGCCGGTGAAACCCACCGTACCTGCCGCCACGGCTACGCCGCGGCCCACCAATGCCCAGCCGGTCGCCTCGGCCGCGCCTACCCCGGCCCCCACCCGGCAAGCCGCTGATTTCTTCACCTGGCCGGTGAAGGGGGAGGTGCTCTCGGCGTACAGCGGGGGCGCGCTGGTGTACAGCGAGACCATGGGCGACTGGCGCACCCATGACGGGCTGGACATTGCCGCCGAAACGGGCATCAACGTGCTGGCCGCAGCCGACGGCACCGTCGTCGATGTGGTAAACGACGCCTTGCTGGGCACGGTGGTGACCATCGACCACGGCGCGGGACTGACCAGCAGCTACGCCGGACTGACCGAAACGCCCTCGGTGGAGACGGGCGACACGGTGAGCGCCGGGCAGGTCATCGGCATGGTGGGCGATACCGCGGTGGGGGAAAGCGCCCTTGCCTCCCATCTCCACTTTTCCATGGCGGTGGACGGGGTAGCTGTGGACCCCATGGACTATCTGCCGGATCAGGCATAAAAACGGGCAAAAAAGCCGCCGGCCCCAATCGGGGCCGGCGGCTTGCCGTTTGTATGAGGAAGACTCAGCGCAGCGCGGCGTCGCAGTAGGCGCAGCAGGGCACGCCGGAGTTGTCCTTGACCAGCGGGGGGAGATAGTGGTCGGTCTGGGTGATGCACCGGGGGTTGGAGCACACCGGAGTGGTGCCGATCTCCACCGCGTCGGGACGGATGCGGGGCTGATTGGCCAGGTCGGACAGGATGGCCATACGGGAGAACATACCGTACCGGGCCTGCTGGAAGTAAGCGGCGCGGGGATCGTCGTCCACGTCCAGGGCGATCTCGTCCACACGGGGCAGGGGATGCATGACCAGCATATCCTTGCGGGCCCGCTCCAGCTTGCGGCGGGTGAGGACGTAAATACCCTTGTTGCGCTCGTACTCCAGGGGATCCACAAAGCGCTCTCTCTGGATACGGGTCATATACAGCACGTCCAGCTGGGGAATGACGTTTTCCAGACCGGTGACTTCCACGCTCCAAAGGCCCTTTTCCTTCATAAAAGCGCGGATGTACTCGGGCACCGCCAGCTCGCGGGGAGAGATGAGGTAGAACTTGACGTTGTCAAACTTGGCCAGCGCCTTGATGAGGGAGTGGACGGTGCGGCCGTTTTTCAGGTCGCCGCACAGGCCGATGGAGATGCCGTCCACACCGCCCAGCATCCGGGTGATGGTGGTCAGGTCGGTGGTGGTCTGGGTGGGGTGCATGTGTCCGCCGTCGCCGGCGTTGATGACGGGCACGTCGGAGTAGAGAGAAGCCGCCTTGGCCGCGCCCTCTCTGGGGTTGCGCATTACGACTACGTCGGCGTAGCCGGACACCATTTTGATGGTATCCTTCAGACACTCGCCCTTGGCCACGGAGGAGGAATTGGGATCGGCAAAGCCGAACACCGTACCGCCTACCCGCAGCATGGCGGTCTGGAAGGAAAAGTTGGTACGGGTGGAGGGCTCAAAGAAGAGAGTTGCCGCCACCTTTCCCTTACACACTTCCATAAAATCGGCGGGGTGGTCAATAATCTCGCTGGTTCTTTGGTACAGCTTTTCCCACTCCGCCCGTGACAGATCTCCAAAATCGATCAGATGGCGCATGACTATCTTCTCTCCTCATCTTCGATTTTCATTTGTATCAATGGTTTTCGTATTATCTTACCACATTCCAACCGCAGGGACAAGGGTAATCTCGCTTTTTTCCCCGTCCGTTTGGCAAAATATCGCCGGTATCTTTTCCGGTTCTTCGGTCATGCTAACAAAAACGCTTGTCAGGAGGTCCGATATGGGGCAGATGTTCTGGTATTTTATAGGATACAGCTTTCTGGGCTTCGGTCTGGAAGTGCTTTTCGCCCGGGTCACGGGGGCGGAAAAGCGGGACCGGAAGTGCTTCCTTCTGGCCCCGCTCTGTCCGGTGTACGGGGTGGGCGCGCTGGCCATTTTGGCCCTGCCGCCGGTGATCCAGGACCATCCCCTTTTGCTGTTGGTCTGCGCGGGGCTGAGCGCCACGGCGGTGGAGTATCTCTTTGCCTTCTTCTACGAGCGGGTGGCCGTGGTCCGGTTCTGGGACTACCGGAATGCCCGCTTTCATCTCCACGGCCGGGTGTGCCCCGCCTTTTCTCTCTGC
>DXCX01000009.1 GCA_019115785.1 Candidatus Intestinimonas merdavium
GTGGGGACGGTAGCCGTGGCCACGATGAAAATACAGGGCAGGCCGTTGAAGCCAAACCACACCAGGGCCAGCACCACCCAGCACACCGGGGGCACCGACTGAAGCACATGGATCATCGGCGTCCCCACATCCTCCAGCTTGGGGCAAAGCCCGAATATTAAGCCCAGGACCCCGCCGGCGCCGATGCCGATGGCAAGGCCGGCCGCCAGCCGCAGGAGCGTGGTCCCCACCGTAGGCCAGAAATCCGGCTCCTGAAACAGGTGGACAAGGGTGGCCGCCACCTGGGGGATGGGCGGCACCACCAGGGGCGGAAAGTGGAGGGAGGCCAGCTGCCAGGCGCCCAGCAGCAGGCCCACCCCCAGGGCGCGGCGGAGCCAGAGTCCCGCCTTAGCCCTCATAGTACAGTCCGTCGTCCGGCATCGCCCCGCCGATCATGGAGGGATCAAAGTCATGGAGCAACTGGTAGAAGGTATCCAGCTCTCCCCTGGCGTCCTGAGCGCTCTTGAAAGTGAGGCCCATGTTAGGGATGGCTGCCTCCACCACGGCAGCATTCATATCCAGGTACTCCTCCGCCAGGGCAGCCGCCTCGGCGGGGTTGTCCAGTACCCATTGGACGCTCTCGGCATAGGCCTCCTGGAACTGTGCCACCAGATCCGGGTTCTCGTCAATAAAGGCCTGCGTGGTACCGAAGCCTGCGTTGGGGATCATGGTGTCGGTGCCGGTGACCCGCTGCCACTCCTCCTCAAAGCTCAGGGCCCGGCGGATCTCGCTGTTCTGGTTCATAGCGGAGGTAACTTGAGGCTCGATCAGCGTGGCGTACTCCGCCTGGCCGGAGGCCAAGAGGCTTGCCACCTCGGCGGTGCTGGCGTAGATCACCTCCACGTCCTCCCCCACCGTCAGGCCGGCCTCGTTCAGGAAGTACTGCGTCAGGGCGTCCGGAGGCGAGGACTGCAAGGGGATGTATACCGTCTTGCCCGCCAAATCACTCCAGGTGGTAAAGTCCGGATCGGTGGTCAGGAAGTAGGTGACGCCCCAGGTGTTCACGTTCATCAGCCGTACATCCAGCCCTTTGTTATATAGCGTGGAGACCACCGTCAGGGGGAATGCGTACATGTCGTGCTCCCCACCCTGGACCATGGCCAGCAACTCCTCCGGGGCATTCCACACGTTCAGGTCGATGGTGACATTCTCCCCCAGCAGCTGGGCGTCCATCATGTGCAGCACCGGCAGAGCGGGCGGCGCGGTGGGAACCCCCACCGAGATGGTCACCGGCTCCGTGGCTTGACTGGATCCCTCCGGTGCGGGATCCTGCGTCTCATTTGTAGTGGTTTCCCCTCCGCCGGAACAGCCGGCCAGTGCGAAAAGCATCATGGCCGAAGCCAGTATGGAAGCAAAGGCTCGTTTCATGGTATGTCCTCCTATCATTTCTTTTAGTTAGCATTAACTAACCACTAGAAACGATACTATATAGCACGATGGCCTGTCCGTTGCCATGGCAACGGACAGGCCATTTTCCTCGTTACGCGGTGAGAAAGTCCTGATCCAAGATCCGGACGGTTTGCCCCTGATAGGTGAGGATTCCATCCTTCTGCATCCGGCCCAGCTCCCGGGAGAGGGCGCTGCGGTCCACGCACAGGTATTCCGCCAGCTCCCCTCGTCCCATCTCCAGCCGGATCACGCCGTCCGAAGTGGCGGGAAGGCTCTGTAAATAGAGCTTAATACGGTTACGCAGGCGGTTCTGGGCCAGAATCCGCATTTTCCGGTTGAGAAACAGGGCTTCCCGCCCCATCTCCCGGAGCAGGTTGGCTGTCACCCGGGTCCGGAAGGGGCATGCGTTCTCCTGTTGGAGCAGGAGAGGGTCGAAGTCCAGGTAGAGGACCTCCCCATCGGTGATGGCGTCGATCTGAATGGGGCTGTCTTCCGCCATAGAACAGACGAGTGACTCTCCAAATACCATTCCGGCATCCAATCGCTCTATGGTCAGCAGGTTTCCGTCTTCGCTGTATAGGGAGATTCGCAAGGTCCCCCACATTACCACGCCTGGCCGGCTTTGCCGTTCTCCCATCCGCAGGAGTACCTGGTCTTTTGAAACTGCCCTGGCCTCCCCCTGCAGGCAGGTCAGGACGTTGGGATACTTCTCTTTTGGGATCCCTTCAAATAACGGACAGCGGCCCATCGCCGCGAAAACCGACTGCATGATCTGCCTCCTGTTGCTGTGGCAACCGACAAAGTAGAATGGATTTGTTATAGTTAGCAATAACTAACCTATATTATACCGCTCTCGCGCTAAACTGTCAAGGAGCGGGAATGGAGGATCTCTATGAACGGAATCGGTCTGGACTGCGGGAACACCACCGTCAAACTGGTACTTCTCTCCCCGACGGGAGAACTGCTTTGGTCCAAAATCGCCGCCCACCGGGGCAGCGCGATCCCGGCGGCCCGCCGGCTGCTGGGGGAGCTTCTCCAGTGGGACAGCGGGGTCTGCGGTTGTCCGGTGGTCCTTACCGGCAGCGCCGGGGAGCGGCTGCTGGAAATCTGTCCCGGTCTCTCCAATCTGGGGGATATCCCCGCCATCCACCGGGGGGTGATCCTGCTGGCGCCGGAAGCCCGGTCCGTCATTGAGATTGGCAGCCAGAGCGCCCGTTTCCTCACCGGTTTTGGGTCGGAACTTCCCCCGCAGTTTGCGGTCAACGAGCACTGCGCGGGCGGGACTGGCTCCTTCTTTGAGGATCAGATGTCCCGGCTGGGACTCCGCATCGAGGACTACTCCAATCTCGTGGCCCAGGCCGAGTCCATCCCCCGCCTGTCTGGCAGGTGCGCAGTCTTTGCCAAGACCGACATCATCCACCGTCAGCAGGAGGGCATTCCCACGCCCGACATCCTGCTGGGCCTCTGTTACGCCATGGTGCGTAACTACAAGGCGGTCATCGTCCGGAGCCTCCCGGTGGAGAGGCCGGTAGCCCTGTGCGGCGGCGTGGCCCAGAACGCCGGCGTGGTCCAGGCTGTCAAAGCAGTATTCGGCCTGGAGGAGGAAGATCTGATTATTCCGGATCCGTCCCTCCATGCTGCCGCTGTGGGAGCCGCCCTGGCCGCTCAAGAGGCAGAGACCTGCTCCATGGGGGAACTGCTGGCCAGCCTGTGCGGGCAACCGGCTGCAGCGGGTCGGCTGGTGCGGCGTTCCCCCCTATCCCAGCCCGCCGGCGCTTCTCTGACAGACCCCGCCTCCTCTGGCGTGATCCCGCTGGAGGGCTGCGCCCTGGGTATCGACGTAGGATCCACCAGCACCGACCTGGTGCTCATGGATCCCGACGGCGGCCTGATCGACTTTCAGTATCTCCGCACCGCCGGGGACCCGGAGGGGGCGGTGCGCCGGGGACTGGAGCATCTCCGGGAGCGGTTTGGAGAACTTCCTCTTCTGGCGGTGGGCGTCACCGGCTCCGGCCGGGAGCGGATCGGCCGGCTGATTGGCGCGGATGCGGTGCGGGACGAGATCACCGCCCAGGCCCGGGCCGCCGTCCACTGGGTACCGGACGCAGATACGGTGTTTGAGATCGGCGGGCAGGACTCCAAGTACATCTCTCTGCAGGGCGGTCAGGTGGCGGATTTCCAGATGAATAAGATCTGCGCCGCCGGCACCGGCTCTTTTGTGGAGGAACAGGCCGCCCGCATGGGTATCCCGCTTGAGGAGTTCGGCCCTCTGGCCCTCACCGCCCAGGCGCCAGTGGAACTGGGCGAGCGGTGTACCGTATTCATCGAGACAGCCATCCAGTCAGCCCTGGCCCAGGGAGCCTCCCAGGCAGAAGTGGCCGCCGGACTGTGCCAGTCTATCGTCCGCAACTACCTGCACAAGGTGGTGGGCAGCAAGCTGGTGGGGCGGCGGATCGTCCTCCAGGGCGGCGTGGCCTACAACCCTGGGATCGTGGCCGCCTTTCGCCAGGAATTTGGGGACCGGCTCACCGTCTCCCCCTGTTTTTCCATCAGCGGGGCTTTCGGCGTCGCCCTGCTGGCCCTGGAGACAGCGGAGGGTCCATCCCGTTTCCACGGCTTCACCGGCCAGGGAGAGGAATCCCCCGCCCTTTCTCCAGAGGTCCAGCGCAACATCGCCTTCTACCAGCGGGGGCCGCAGCTGCTTCTGGAGGGGTACGATCCCGCGCCGGTCCCCAGGCGCAAGACGGTGGGGGTACCCTTTGCCCTGATGATCCACAAGTTCTTCCCCATGGCCAACGCCTTCTTCCGGCATTTGGGGTACAACGTGCTCCTCTCCCCACCCACCAATGAGGAGATCATCCGTCTCTCCCAGCAGACCGCCCAGGCGGAGACCTGCTACCCAGTGAAACTGATCCACGGCCACATGGCCTGGCTGGCGGAGCAGGGGGTGGACTACATCTTCCTCCCCTCCATCCACACCATGAAGCATGAGACCTCACGAGTGGAGCACAACTACGGCTGCGTATATATGCAGACCGCACCCCGGCTGGCCGCCCGGGCGCTCCGGCTGGAGGAGCGGGGCATTACCCTGCTCAATCCGGTATTTGACCTGGATTTTGGCCAGGAGGCCATGGCATCCGCCATGCTGGGCCTTGGGAAACAACTGGGCATTCCCAAGGTGCGCTGCCTTCCCGCCCTGATGTCCGGCGCCCAAGCTGTACGGCGGCACACCGCCGCAGTGGAGAAACAGGGGCGGGACTTGCTGGCCTCCCTGGGGCCGGAGGACAAGGTGCTGGTGCTCATCACCCGGAACTACGGCCTCTCGGACCCGGTTCTGAATATGGGCATCCCCCGGCTGCTGCTGGAGCGGGGGTACAAGGTCCTCACCCTGTCCCATCTGCCCGCCCACGACCTGGACCTGTCGGCGGATCACCCCAATCTGTACTGGCCCTTCGGCCAGCACATCCTGTCCGGGGCCAAACTGGTGGCCCATCACCCAAACCTGTACGCTGTGTATCTCACCAACCACGGCTGCGGGCCGGACACCACACTCTCCTACCTGTTCCGGCAGGAGATGGGAGAAAAGCCCTATCTGCACATCGAGGTGGACGAGCATTTCTCGCCGGTGGGGGTCATCACCCGGATCGAAGCATTTCTCCAGAGCCTGGAGAGCCGGCCGGTTCGACCGCTGCCCAAAGGGTTCCGGCTCACGGCCGTCCCGTCCCATCCCACTGCCGTGGTTGCCGCGCCGGACAGGACCCGCGGCCCCCTGTATGTGCCGGACCTTCCGCCATTCACTCCCTATCTGCTGGACTACTTCCGCCACACCCGCGGAGTGGAGGCTCGTGCCATGCCTCTTGGGGGCCACTCGCTAGCCCTGGGGCGGGCGGAGACCTCTTCCAAGGAGTATCTGCCCTTTCCAGCCCTCTTGGGCGGAATTTTAGATATTGCCCTGCGGGAAACCGGCCCCTTCCAGGGGCTTCTGCCCGCCACGCAGGGGGCCGAAGCCGACGGCCAGTACCCCTGGGCGGCGGAATCGGTGCTGCGGCGCCGTGGGCTGGAGCGGGTGACGCTGGCCGCCCCCGTGCTGGAGCGGCTGCCGGAGACCGCCTCAGACCCGGACTTGCTGCTGCGGGCGGTCCTGACGGGGGATGTCCTGCTGTGCGCCCCGCCTGACCGGCGAACGGAGCTGGCGCCGGCCCACATCCCCGCCTGGGAGGAGCTGGAGACCCTGGCCCAGGGGATCGGCGCCATCCCGCCCTCCGGCCGGACCCTGGCCGCTGTGGGTGAGCCTTTCACCCTCTTTGCCCTCCACGATGGGGTACTGGACACGCTGGAACAGGAGCGCTGGCAACTGCTCCGGGCGCCGCTGGGAGAATATCTGTGGTTTCTCTGGCGGGACGCAGGCAGTGCTCTGGACGGATCCTGGGCTAAACGGATGGCGGACCTGGGCCGGCTCCTGGGCATGCGGAGCATCTTTTCCCCGGACCTGGAGGTCCTTCGCGGGGAGGCGAACCGGCTGCTCCCCGGATTTGCCGGGGCCAATGGGCGCTATCGTATCGCCAAAGCCCTGGAACTGGGGTGCCGGTCTTCCGGTGTGCTTACCCTGTCCCCCCGGTATGAGAATACCGCCACAGTGCTGGACATGACCGGCGCGCTGGAAGGGTTCCCGCACTTCCATCTGGCCATGGACAACGACTGGGATGAAGGGGCCTGGTCCCGTCTGAATTCCTTTTTGTACTATCTGAAGTAAACCAAGTTGAACGTCTTAACCACCGGTAGATGCCTTTCTGACGCATCGCTTGCTCTGCCGTTCTGAAACGGTTACCCCTGTTCTGACTGTCGCATACCGCCGCCTTAAAGTTATTGGTATTGCATGGTCAAATCAAAACTTTTTGCCAGATCTCCTTACCAGCAGAACCGGTGATTACCTTTCCTCAAAGAGCAGCAGCGGATGGTCAAAACCATCCGCTGCTGCTCTGTCATTGTGCCTGTCGAAAGAAATCTGCCAGCGCCGAAAGAACCTCCTGGCTCTCCGGAAGGTCTGGGTCAACTGCGCTGAAGGCGTGGACCAACCGTTTGTCTGCGGGATAGTCCACCAGGCGGTAGGCTGCGCCGGACCTCTCCAGGGCGCCGGCAAAGTCTACTGTATACTGGTGGAGCATATCATTTCGGCTGGTTACCAGGAGGGACGGCGGAAAATCTCCCAGGCACGTCCACTGCCCCGGGTCCAGATAGGGTGCAAATGCACCCTTCCTCCAATCGGGGCCGTACAGGTACCTGGGCATGGTGAGGCCCACCTTGTCCCGGCGGGTGGTGTAGAACATCCCGCTGATAAGGCCCAGAGCCCGGACCTCCGCTTTAGGCGCCCGGACACCAGCGGCGGCCGCCATGGCGGGACACCGCTGCATGGCCGTGAGGCAGGCGATGAGGTAGGCGCCGGCGCTGTCGCCCACCATGCAGATGCCGCCAGTCTTGCCGCCAAAGTCCGGGGCCAGCCGGGTTGCCTCGTCCATGGCCGCAGAAATATCCGCATAGGCGTCAAAGGCCCGGTGCTCCGGTACCAGGCGATAGTCCGCGCTATATACCAGAAACCCTCGGCGGCACAGTTGGGCATTGAACCAGCGATTGTACGCCTTGCTGCCCATGGCCAGGCCGCCGCCGTGGACATCC
>DXCX01000111.1 GCA_019115785.1 Candidatus Intestinimonas merdavium
ACGGCGTTGCCCAGGGACTTGTGCATGGCCTTGCCCTCGCCGTCCACGGTCCAGCCGTGGGTGGCGATCTGCTTGTAGGGGGCCACGCCGTTCACCGCGATGGAGGTGAGCATGCTCGACTGGAACCAGCCCCGGTACTGGTCGCCGCCCTCCAGGTAGAGGTCTGCGGGGTACTTGAGGTAGGGGCGCTCGGCGGCCACGGCGGCCCAGGTGGAGCCGGAGTCGAACCACACGTCCATGATGTCGGACTCCTTGGAGAAGTGAGCCTTGCCACACTTGGGGCAGACAAAGCCCTGGGGCAGCAGGTCCCCGGGCTCCCGGTCAAACCACACGTTGGAGCCGTGCTCACGGAAGAGGGCGGCCACATGGGCGATGGTCTCAGGGGTGACAATGTCTGCGCCGCACTCGTCACAGTAGAAGATGGGAATGGGCACGCCCCACACCCGCTGCCGGGAGATGCACCAGTCATTGCGCTCGGAGATCATGGAGATCATACGCTCCTTGCCCCAGGCGGGGTGCCACTGGATGCCGTCGCAGGCTTTGACGGCGGTGTCCTTGATGGCGTCCACAGAGCAGAACCACTGCTCGGTGGCCCGGTAAATGATGGGGTGCTTGCAGCGCCAGCAATGGGGGTAGGAGTGGGTGATGTTCTCCTTGGCCACCAGGAAGCCTTCCTTCTCCAGGTCCTCCACCACCATATCGTTGCCCTTGGCGTAGAACTGGCCGTTGTAGCGCTCGTCGGTCATGACGCCCTTGGCGTTCACCGGCACGGGCACACCAATGTGGGTGAGCCCCGCCTTGTCGTACTGTTGGCAGATCTGGAAGTCCTCAGCGCCGAAGCCGGGGGCGGTGTGGACGCAGCCGGAGCCGGCGTCCAGAGTGACGTGCTCACCGTTGAGGATGACGCTCTCCCGGTCGAAGAGGGGGTGCTTGGCGGTCATGAGCTCAAACTCGCTGCCCTTCAGGGTGGCCAGCACCTTGCATGCGTCAAAGTCAATGTTGGCCGCCTTGCAGACCGACTCGGCCAGGTCCTTGGCCAGGATATACACATCCCCGGAGGGCACCTGGAGGAGGACATAGTCAAAGTCGGCATTGAGGCAGATGGCGTGGTTGCCGGGGATGGTCCAGGGGGTGGTGGTCCAGATGACAAAGTAGGTCTTGCCCAGGTCGGCATACTGGCCCAGCTTGCCCTTGTCATCCCGCACGGGGAACTTGACAAAGATGGTGGTGCAGGGGTCGTCGGCGTATTCGATCTCAGCCTCGGCCAGGGCGGTCTGGTCGTGGGGGCACCAGTACACCGGCTTCATGCCCTTGTAGATGAGGCCCTTCTCGGCCATCTTTCCAAAGACCTCGATCTGCTTGGCCTCAAACTCGGGCAGCAGGGTGATATAGGGGTTCTCCCACTCGCCCAAGACCCCCAGCCGCTGGAACTGGCCGGTCATCTTGGCGATGTAGCTCTCGGCGTACTCCCGGCACTTGGTTCGGAATTGGGCGGTGGTCATCTCCTCCCGCTTCACGCTCTTGTCCTTCAGTACCGCCGACTCAATGGGCAGGCCGTGGGTGTCCCAGCCGGGGACATAGGGGGCGCAGTAGCCCGTCATATTCTTCTCTTTGACAATGATGTCCTTGAGGATCTTGTTGAGGGCGGTGCCGATGTGGATGTTGCCGTTGGCGTAGGGAGGGCCGTCGTGGAGGACGAAGGTGGGCTTGCCGTCGTTGCGGCCCACCATCTTGCGGTAGAGGTCGTGGTCGTACATCTCCTTGAGCATGTCGGGCTCCCGCTTGGGCAGCCCCGCCCGCATGGGGAAGTCGGTCTGGGGCAGATGGACGGTCTGGTTGTAATCCATGGGTGCGTTTCTCCTTTATGTGAATTTATTTTGGATTTCCTTTGGGCGTCGGGGGAGAGGGGCGGAGGCGGAGCTCCATCCTCCGCGGCGTTTCTCCAAACAGAAACGCGCCCTTGTCTCCTCAAGAGACAAAGGCGCGTAAAACCTCTGCGGTACCACTCTCATTGCCCGGGACATGCCCGGACCGCTCGCTGGCCGATAACGGTGCCTGCCGTCTCCGCCTACTTCTGGTTCAGCGGGCCGCTCCAAGGTGATCTTCCCGTCCCCTCGTCCTCCGCCTCGCACCAGTACGGCGGCTCTCTGTGCGGCGATGGGGGCGCTACTTGTCCTTTTCCACGCGTTTTGTTATCCACTTGCCAGAGTATCTTATCCGTTTCCGGCTGATTTGTCAAGAGCCGGGGGGTATTTCTCACCCTCCGTAGCGCAGCTCCAGGATGCCCACCACCTGGGCAATAAAGTCCTCCTCACAGGGGCGGAGCACGGTGGCTCCCCAGTCCTTCACGGCTTGGGCACAGTTGCCCGGGGCAAAGGGGATGGCCGACGCCGCCAGCATGGGGATGTCGTTCTGGTTGTCCCCGGCGCAGTAGATGTTTGCCCGGTCAATGCCCAGGAGCTGGGCCAGCTTGAGGACCATGCCCCCCTTGCTGGCCGTCTTGGCGGTACACTCCAGCAGCACAGCGTTGGAGAAGATGGCCTCGTACCGGTCCCCCCACCGCTGCCGGATGACGGCCTGGGCCTTCAGCAGCACCTGGTGGTCGGCCTGGATCACCGCCTTACTCCAGGGGGTGGGCATGTCCAGCAGCTCCCGCTGGGTCCAAGTGGTCTTCACCCGCTCCACATGGCGCTGGGTGTGGGCGTTGGGATGGTGGATATAGACGTCATCCCCGTGGTAGCACTCAATGCCCAGCTCGGGCATTTCATCGCTCAGGGCGGTGAGGTCGGCCGCCGCCGTCTCGGGCAGGGGCAGGTCCACCACCACCCGGTCGGCGGCAAAGTCGTAGAGCATGGCCCCGTTGGACAGGATTACCGGGGCGTTGATGGGCACGGTGTGGGCGTAGGGGGCAAAGGTCCGCTTGGCCCGGCCGGTTGAGACGGTGAAAATCCCGCCTTCGCCGGTGAACCGCTCCAGAGCGGCCCGGTTGGCGGGGGAGAGGACGCAGCTGTCCCCCACCAGGGTGTCATCAAAATCGCTGGCCAGCAGCACGCCCGTAAATTTGCCCACACGGATCACGCACCTTTATCGAATGAGATCGCTCCCCGCGTAATATTTCTTCATGGGCACATACAGCAGCGCCGCAATGGCCAGAGCCAGCACGGTGTTGGGGAGCATGTAGGAGCCGTTGTAGACCACGGAATAGAGTTCAGGGTTGTCAAAAACCGTACCCAGCACCTCGGTGGGGGCGGCAATCCGGTAGATGGTGACGCCGCTGATGTAGTGGATAACAAAGCGTCCTGCACAGCCCAGCACGGTGCCGGGGAAGATGCCCCAGGCCTTGCCCTTAAAGAGTCCGGCCAGCCCCAGAGGCGTGAAGGCCAGCAGGTAGTCCAGCAGCATGGACTGCCAGCCCCAGGCGTAGGCCCCGTCAAAGATAAGCTGGAGCAGGCCGAAGACAAAGCCCGCCAGCAGGCCGTCCTTCACACCCCAGCGCAGGGCGAAAAGAAGCACCGGGAACATGGCCGGGGTGAGAGAGCCGCCGTTGGGCAGCTCCATGAGCTTGATATAGCTGAGGATCTGGGCCAGGGCCACCATGATGGCGCCCTCACAGAGCATGCGGGTGGTGTTCCTCCCCCGGGCCTTGGGTTTGACATACGCGGTGTTTTCCATACAGATTTCTCCCTTTGCAAAAATGTACCGCAGCGCAAACCTGGATGCTCTGCGCAATGCGGTACGGGAGAAACGACGGAAAAGCCGAATCTTCTTCCTACGCCGGCATTACCCGGATCAGGTTCAAGGGACCGGGGGAAGCCATATTCCCCTGCATCTCAGCCGGATTTGCATCCAGCGCCCCTGTATTCGATTTGTCCTGCGGTCTGCTTCATTTTATCTCACCATGCAGGGATTGTCAAGAAAAGTGGGCGGGGAGACGGCGCCCCGGCGGGCCGCTCCTGACGGCGCACTCAAAGCCGACCGCCCTCCAGCCGCTCCAGCACCGCCTGGAAGTAGTGGGGCAGTGGGCACTCCACCGTCAGCCGCTCCCCGGTGCGGGGGTGGAGGAAGGAGAGCCTTCTGGCGTGGAGACACTGTCCCGCCAGCCCCGGCACCGGCTTTTTGGCGCCATACACCACATCCCCCAGCAGGGGATGTCCAATGGAGGCCATATGGACCCGGATCTGGTGGGTGCGCCCCGTCTCCAGCCGGCAGCCGATGTGGGTATAGCCTGGGTACCGCCCCAGCACCTCCCAGTGTGTCACCGCCGGCCGGCCGTTTTTCCGGTCCACCGCCATCTTCTTCCGGTCCACCGGGTGCCGGCAGATGGGGGCATCCACGGTGCCCCGGTCCTCCCGGAGCCCGCCCACACACACCGCCTCATAGTAACGGTACAGAGAGTGATCCTGGAGCTGTGCGGCCAAAGCCAGATGAGCCGCATCGTTTTTGGCGGCGATGATGAGCCCCGACGTGT
The DNA here is from genome assembly GCA_019115785.1 of Candidatus Intestinimonas merdavium. Taxonomy (GTDB): domain Bacteria; phylum Bacillota; class Clostridia; order Oscillospirales; family Oscillospiraceae; genus Intestinimonas; species Intestinimonas merdavium. Next base: position 4,469 of record DXCX01000111.1, read on the forward strand.
CCCGGTCAATGCGGTGGACAATACCCGGCCGCAGCGCTCCATTGATTCCGGATAGGCTATTTTTACAGTGATATAACAGAGCGTTTACCAATGTGCCGTCGGGATGGCCGGGAGCGGGGTGGACCACCATGCCCACCGGCTTATTGACCACGATGACGTCGGCGTCCTCATAGGCCACATCCAGGGGAATATTCTGGGGCGCCACATCCACCGGCTCCGGGTCGGGGAGGACGAGGGAGATGACGTCTCCCTGGATGGTACGGGTATTTTTCTTCACCGGGCGGCCATTGCAGGTCACCGCCCCCTCCTCCGCCAGCCGCTGGGCGGCGGAGCGGGTAAGCCCCTCCACACTCCGGGCCAGAAACTGGTCCAGACGCTCCCCGGTCTGGTCAGCGGTCAGCCGCAGGTCCGTCATGAGGGGCCTCCTTTTTCTCCAGCTTATCATAGTAGAAGAGGAAATAGACGCAGAAGGCAATGCCGCCGCAGACCACGCAGATGTCGGCCACATTAAAGACAGCAAAGCGCATAAACTGTAGATTGAACATATCGGTGACAAAGCCGAACAGGGCCCGGTCAATGAGATTACCCACCGCCCCGGCAAAGACCACCGTCAGGGTGGTGACTCCGAAGGGATGGCGGATCACCCTTCGGAGAAGGGCCACGGCGATGGCGGCAGCCACCACCGCCGAAATGAGGGTCAGAACCCAGGTGTGGTCGGAAAAAATGGAAAAGGCCGCCCCGGTATTTTTTACGTAGGTGAGCTCCACCAGGCCGGGGAGAAAGGGGAGGGAGGTCCCCAGGGGAATGTGGGTACGGACCAGGTACTTGACCACCTGATCGACGGCCACCAGGACCGCCACGAGCAGGGCATACAGCATAGCGATATAAACTCCTTATCTCCGGCCCGTGGCCGGCAGGGATCTGATTAGATGGACACCGGGCACCGGCATCATACCTTTTCATTATATCAAAATCCGCCCGGTTTACAATCACATTCTTCCCTCTGTCCCCCTTTTGGGACCTGCGGGCGGATTTTCCCCCTTGACAATAATCGAACATTTGTTGTATTATCGAATCGAACAAAAGTTCTGGAAACCTTTTGAGGGCCCACATCGTCTAATGGAACAAAAGGGTCCGAAAACGTGGAAAAGAGAGTGCCATTCGGACATCGTACTTTCACTGTGGCAGGCTTGGCGCACAGACCATAGGAGGGATCGCGGTATGCAGACCATTTATTATGAGACGGAACACTTCATCCGGCACCAGGGCAACCTGGTAGACCTGGCGGCCTACCGCCAAAAGCTCTCCGCCGTCTCCGGCGGGGACCTGGCTCCCGCGCTGGAGGAGCCAGCCGCCTGCCTGGAGAATCCGGCGGAGGGACACCTGCGCCTGCTGCCCAGACCCGACCGGCCCTCCCGGTGCCGCGAGGGCCGTCAGACACGCAAGGCGCATCTCCAACGGGCAGCGGTGGTGCTGGACCTGTGCGCCAGCATTGCCGTGGTGGCCCTGTCGGTGGCAGCCCTGGCGGCTTTTCTGGCTCTGTGAGGGGACAGCTGTGGCCGGAATGGAATTTTTTTGACCGGAACCGGAATTTTTTCTTTACTTTACGGCCAGGATATGATAATCTACTATGGCACATAAGGTGCCATGACAGCCCAGATGCCTCGTTTCGGGACACAGCCCGCTCTCACGCGGGGGTTTTCACCCGCCCGTTACGCAGCCCTAGGGCAAAATCGACTGAAAGGTGGAATTTTCTGTGATCCGTAAGGACGAAAAGACGGCCGTCATTGAGGCCAACCGCACCCATCCCACTGACACCGGCTCCCCCGAGGTGCAGATCGCCATTCTGACCGCCCGCATCCAGGAGCTCACTGAGCACCTGAAGATTCACAAGCACGACAACCACAGCCGCCGCGGCCTGCTGAAGATGGTCGGTAAGCGCCGCAAGATGCTGGACTACCTGGCTAAGAAGGACGTGGAGCGTTACCGCGCCATCATTGCCAAGCTGGGCATCCGTAAGTAAGAAAGTGAATGAGGGTGGTGTGGGTTTCCGCACCACCCTTTCTTCCAATCCACCCTATTTTTCCACGCTCAGAGCCCCATCGGCTTTTTTAGCAGTTGAACCTGTGCCCGGACTCCGGACCCGCGTTCAAATGCTAAAAACGGCCAGACGGCTCTGACGTGTATGCACAACACAAAGGAGGAACCACATGTCAACCGTCATTACTCACAAGCAGTTCCCCAACCACAAGACCTACAAGATGGACCTGTGCGGCCGTCCCCTCACCATTGATGTGGGCAAGGTGGCTGAGCTGGCCACCGCCTCCGCCATGGTTTCCTACGGCGAGACCACCGTGCTGGTGGCTGTCACCGCCGCCCCCCGTCCCCGGGACGGCGTGGACTTCTTTCCCCTGAGCGTGGACTTTGAGGAGAAGCTCTACGCCGTAGGCCGCATCCCCGGCTCCTTTATGCGCCGTGAGGGCCAGCCCTCTCTGCCCGCAGTGTTGGCTGCCCGGGTCATTGACCGGTCCATCCGCCCCCTCTTCCCCTATGACTTCCGCAATGATGTGGTGGTCACCTGCACCGTCATGAGCGTGGACCGGGACTGCTCCCCCGAGATGACCGCCATGATCGGCGTGTCTGCCTGCCTGGCTTACTCCGAGATCCCCTGGGCCGGCCCCATCGGCTGCATGGAGATGGGCTATGTGGACGGACAGATCATCAAGAACCCCAACCAGGAGCAGAAGCACGCCTCCAAGCTGGACCTCACTGTGGCCGCCACCGACGGCAAGGTCATTATGATCGAGGCCGGCGCCGACCAGATTCCCGACGACATTATGTATGACGCCATCCTCCAGGCCCATGAGGAGTGCCGCAAGCAGGTGGCCTTCATCAACCAGATTGTGGCTGAGATCGGCAAGGAGAAAATGACCTACGACCACGCCGACTTCGACCAGGAGCTCTTCGACAAGATCGTGTCCGCCACCATGGACGAGGCCAAGGCGGCCATGGATACCGACGACAAGAACATCCGGGAGGAGCGCTGGAACAAGCTCATTGACCACTGGCATGCGCTCTTCCTGGAGGATTATCCCGAGATGGACAAGTATCTGGAGGAGATCACCTACAAGTTCCAGAAGAAGATCGTCAAGGCCTGGCTTCTGGAGGGCCACCGCGTGGACGGCCGCGCCAAGAACGAGATCCGTCCTCTCTCCGCCGAGGTGGGCGTTCTGCCCCGTGTCCATGGCTCCGGTCTCTTCACCCGCGGTCAGACCCAGGTTCTCTCCGTGTGCACCCTGAACACCCTCTCCGCCGCCCAGAAGCTGGACACCATCTGGGAGGAGGAGGAGAAGCGG
>DXCX01000112.1 GCA_019115785.1 Candidatus Intestinimonas merdavium
GCGCCGCCCTGCTGGCGGCGGGTGTTTTGACCATTGTGCAGCCCGGCCGGACCCGGCGGGCGGTCCGCCGCCGCCGTCATTTCTGAGGAGCGAGGCGAGCAGCGTGAACACACAGCGACTGACCGCCGGACAGACCGAACAGGCGGCGGAGCTTCTCCGCCGGGGCGGCCTGCTGGGCATCCCCACCGAGACGGTGTACGGCCTTGGGGCCAACGGTCTGGACCCGGAGGCGGTGGCCCGTATTTTTGCGGCCAAGGGACGCCCCCAGGACAACCCCCTCATCCTCCACATCCCGTCGGCGGACTGGCTGGGGCGCTACTGTGAGCACATTCCTGACGCCGCCTATACGCTGGCGGAGCGGTTTTGGCCGGGTCCCCTCACCATAATTCTGGCCCGGAAGCCGGTGGTGCCCGACGTGGTCACCGCCGGGCTGGACACGGTGGGCATGCGCTGCCCCGCCCATCCTGTGTGCCGGGCCATCATCTCAGCCGCCGGGGTCCCGGTGGCCGCTCCCTCCGGGAACACCTCCGGCCGGCCCAGCCCCACCAACATGGCCGACATGCTGGAGGATATGGAGGGGAAGATCGACGGCATCATGGACGGCGGACCCTGTGCCGTGGGGGTGGAGTCCACCATCATCGACCTGACGGAAAGGCCGCCCCGCCTTCTGCGTCCGGGCGGCGTCACCCTAGAGGAGCTCCGGGACGCCCTGGGGGAGGTGGCGGTGGACCCGGCGGTCACCCGGCTCATGGGGGCGGGGGAGCACCCCCGGGCACCCGGTATGAAGTACCGACACTACGCCCCCAAGGCCCCCGTCACAGTGGTGAAGGGAGAGGCCGCGGCCACCGCCGCCTATATCCAGTCCCACCTGGAAGAGGGGGAGGGCGTGGTCTGCTTTGATGAGTTTGCCGGGCTGTATGACGGCCATATCGTAGAGAAGCTGGGACCGGCGGCGGACAAGGCCGCCCAGGCCCGCAACGTCTTTGACGCCCTCCGGGCCTTTGACGGCACCAGGGTGACCGCCATCTGGTCCCAGTGCCCCGACGAGGGAGGGATTGGCCTGGCCATCTCCAACCGCCTCAACAAGGCGGCGGGCTTCCATATCGTTGATCTGACCCCACATACCCCGTAGACGGGGAGAAAAAATTGGTGTATGATACCGGTGGAGCGGAAAGCCCAGTCCGGGAGGAGGTCCAGGCATGAAGATCATCGGCATTACCGGTCCCACTGGGGCGGGCAAGACCACGGCCCTGGGAGCCCTCACAGCCCTGGGGGCCTGCATCATTGACGCGGACGCGGTGTATCACCGGCTGCTGGAGGAGAGTGCCCCCCTGCGGGAGGCCCTCGTCGCCCGCTTTGGGGACATCTGCGACCAGGTGGGAAGGATCGACCGTAAAAAGCTGGGGGAGCAGGTCTTCACCGACCCCGCCGCGCTGGCGGACCTGAACGGCATCACCCACCGCTTTGTGGGGGAGGCCATCGACCAGCTTCTGGCGGGCGCGGAGGCGTCCGGCTGTCCCGCCGCCGCCATTGACGCCATCGCGCTCATTGAGAGCGGACTTGGGGCGCGGTGCGACGCTGTGGTGGGGGTCATCGCCCCCGCGGAGGTACGGGTCCGGCGGATCATGGCCCGGGAGGGCATCCCGGAGGACTATGCCCGCAAGCGGGTGAGCGCCCAGAAGGGCGAGAACTTTTTCCGCGAGAACTGTGACTATGTTCTGGAGAACACGGAGGACGACACGCCCCAGTCCTTTGGCGGGCGGGCGCTGGTTCTCTTTACTGAAATTTTAGATCGTGAATAGGAGGATATTCCCATGGAAGAGAAAAAGAACACCGGCGACCCCCGTCGGGAGGCCATTCTGTACCGGCCTAAGAACGGCTGGGACCGGATCAGCGCCGCCCAGGAGGGGGAGCTGAAGCGCTACTGCGAGGACTATAAGAAGTTCCTGGACAACAGCATGACCGAGCGGGAGGCGGTGGACAGCGCCATCGCCATGGCCGAGGCCAAGGGCTTCAAGCCCTTTGTCCGGGGCATGGAGCTCAAGGCCGGGGACAAGGTTTACCGCTCCAACCGGAACAAGGCCATCATGCTGGCCGTGGTGGGCAGCCAGCCCCTGGACCAGGGCGCCAACATCTGCGCCGCCCACATCGACGCCCCCCGGCTGGACCTGAAGCCCAACCCCCTCTATGAGGACGCCGAGCTGGCCTTCTTCAAGACCCACTACTACGGCGGCATCCGCAAGTACCAGTGGGTGACCATCCCCCTGGAGCTCCACGGTGTGGTGGCCCTGAAGGACGGCTCCACCGTGAAGGTGGTGGTGGGCCCCGCCGCCGGAGATCCCATCTTCACCATCGATGACCTGCTGCCCCACCTGGGCGCCGAGCAGTCCAAGAAGCCCCTCAGCGAGGCCATTTCCGGTGAGAGTCTCAATCTCCTCATCGGCAGCCGGCCCTTTGCCGACGACGAGGGCTCTGACCGGGTGAAGCTGGCCGTTATGGATATTCTGAACCAGAAATACGGCATTGTGGAGGAGGACTTCATCTCCGCCGAGCTGGAGGTGGTCCCCGCCTTCCGGGCCTCCGATGTGGGCTTTGACCGGTCCCTCATCGGCGCCTACGGCCACGACGACCGGGTGTGCGGCTACGCCGCCCTGGCCGGCCTGCTGGATCTGGAGGAGGTCCCCGCCAAGACCGCTGTGTGCATGCTGGCCGACAAGGAGGAGATCGGCTCCGAAGGCGTCAGCGGCATGCAGTCGGCGGCCTTTGACACCTTTATGTCCGACCTGTGTGACGGCCAGAAGGTGAAGCTGAAGGCCTGCTATGAGAGGTCCTTCTGCCTTTCCGCGGATGTCACCGCCGCCTTTGACCCCAACTTCCCCGAGGTCTATGAAAAGCGCAACAGCGCCAGGATCAACTACGGGATCGGCCTCTCCAAGTACACCGGCGCCCGGGGCAAATCCGGCTCTTCCGATGCCTCCGCTGAGGTGGTGGCCAAGGTCCGGGCCACGCTGGACGACGCCGAAGTGGTGTGGCAGATGGCGGAGCTGGGCAAGGTGGACGCCGGTGGCGGCGGCACCGTGGCCTGCTATATGGCCAACCGGGACATCGACACCCTGGACGCCGGCGTGCCCGTGCTGAGCATGCACTCCCCCTTTGAGACGGTGTCCAAGCTGGACTGCTACATGACCTATGCGGCCATGAAGGCGGTCTATCGGTCCAAGTAAAGCGGATCGCATCACGAAAGCACCCCATTCCACGCCTTGCCGCGTGGAATGGGGTGCTTTTCATTCAGCCCAGGAGAAAGGACTCCGCGAACCGTTCCAGGATCACGGCCAGCTCCGCCCGGGTGGCGGTGCCTCCAGGGACCAGAGTGGTCTGGCTCCGGCCGGTCAGGAGCCCGGTCTTCACCGTCCAGGCTAGGGCAGTCCTGGCGTAGGGGCTCACCTGGGAGGCATCCTGGTAGCCGGAGAGGCTGGCCCGACCGGAGGTATCGTAGCCCTGATATTGGGCATACCGGTACAGCAGCGCGGCCAACTGCTCCCGGGTGACCGGGTCCTCCGGCCCAAAGCGGCCGTTGTCGTAGCCCAGCACGATGCCCTCCTCGGCCGCCCAGGCCACAGCCTCCTCATAATAGGTGCCGGCGGCCACATCAGGAAAGCTGTTCTCTCCAGCGACGGGGGCGCCGGCCAGGCGGTGGAGAATGGTGGCGATCATGCCCCGGTTGACGGACAGATGGGGGGAGAACAGAGAGGAGGAGGTGCCGGTCATCCAGCCCTGTCCGTGGACAAAGGCCACGGCTTCGGCGTACCAGGCCCCGGCGGATACGTCGGTGAAGGTGCCGGACAGGCGGGAGACGGCGCTCTCGATGAGGACGGCCCCCCGGTCCTGGGAGAGCTCCCAGAAGCCCACCCCCTGGAGTCCCAGGTCCTGGGCAAGGGTGGCCTTGTCGGCAATGGACTGGGGGTCGTCGTAGGTGAGGAAGCTGTTCTTGCCATAGAGATAGGGCACTTGGGCCTCGTCGTGCCGGAACTGGCGGTAGGCGGGGTCGGAGAGGTAGGTGGTCACCAGGGTATCGTAGGGAACAGAGCGGGCGGAGGTGAAGGGGCTGTATAAGCCGTTTCGCCCACCAGTCGCCCCGTCATAGCGGTAGCCATAGAGGGGCATGCCCAGGACCAGCTTTTCGGCGGGGACACCGCTGTCCAGGTAGGCCTCCACGCTGTCGCTGACGCTGCTCTGATGGTGTGGGGCTGAGACGGAAGGGGTGTAGAGGGGGGCGTTGAAGTCGGCATAGCTGTCCCAGGGGCCGTGGATGTCATATGCCATGAGGAAGATGTGGTCCACCACCTCGGCCACAGCGGTTGGCTGGATGTTGCTGAGATACCAGGTCCCGGCGGCGCCGGCGATGGTGAGCTGATACTCCTTTCCATCCCGCTGGCCCTGACGGTCCAGCTCCTGGCGGATGGCGCGGAGGAGCAGGGTAAAATTCTGCCGGTCCTGGGGGCGGTGGACGGTGCCCGCGGTGCCGCCGGAGACGGGATACTCCCAGTCCAGGTCGATGCCGTCCAGGTCATAGGCGGAGAGAAGCTCCGCGCAGCTTCTGGCAAAGGTGGTCCGGCCGGCGGCGGTGGCGGCCACGTCGGAGAAGTGGGTGGAGTAGTCCCAGCCCCCTGTGGACAGGATGAGCTTCAAATGCGGATAGGCTTCCCGGAGGGTCCGGAGGGCGGAAAAATTCTGCTCATCCTGTTGGGGGTTGTCCAGGACCAGCGTACCGGTATCCGGGTCGATCATGGCAAAGGCGTAGTTGATGTGGGTCAGCAGGTGGGCGGGGATGTCCTCCGGATGATAGCCCTGGTAGGCCGACCAGCCGGCGTAGTAGCCCACCACTGTGTGCTCCGGGACGGTATATGTATCGCCAGATGTCTCTCCGGCAGAGGGCGCGGCCCCCACCGGCGGGCGAAGCAGCAGCAGGGCGGCGCAGAGAAAGACGGTCCGCCGCAGAAAAGGTTTTGGAAAAGACATGGAGTGCTCCTTTTTTCTCGGGTAGATACGTAGATTGTACCGAAATCCAGGTAGAGAGACAAGAAAAGGATTTTTCCAGCTTTTCTGACTGCTGGGCAAACAGGAAAAATGCGCCGCCCAACCGGAGTGGTGGGGCGGCGCACAGCCTGTCAAACGCCTCATTCAGATGGGAAAAGGGAGCTGCTGCCAAACATATAAGGGGGTCAGCGGACGCAGGAGGCGTCAGACAGACACGTAACGGCGTTGTAGCCGGCGTCAAAGGCCTTGGCGTTGGACTCGTTGAATTTGGACTTGCCTTTTTTCTCGAACATATGGTTCATGGCGGCGATGGCGGCATCCTTGGTGAAGTCGCCCATGAGCTTGACAATGGCGCCGGTCATGACCACGTTGGCGCCCTTGGGATTGCCAAGAGAGGTGGCGATCTCTGTACAGTTGACATGGACATAGTTCACATCCTGCCTGGCCCCGTCAGGAATGGTGACGGTATCGCCCACCAGCACGGTGCCCCCGGGGGCCACGATGGGGAGGAACATGTGGAGGGAGGGCTCATTCATGGCCAGCAGCAGATCGGGCTGCTCCTGGGAGGGGTTGTAGATATAGTTTTCCGCGCAGTACTTCACCGTGCAGTTGGCGGTACCGCCGCGCATGGCGGAGCCATAGGAGGGGACCCAGGTGACGTTCAGGCCCTCGGTGGCGGCGATGTCGGAAATAATGAGGCCCACAGTTAGGACGCCCTGTCCGCCGGAGCCGGCAAATACGATCTCTCTCACTTATGCTCCTCTCCTCTCTTCTTGAATTCACCGATGGGATAGTAGGGGATCAGCTCATTTTCGATGCGCTCCATGGCCTTGACCGGGGAGAGGCCCCAGTTGATGGGACAGGGGGAGAGGACCTCCACGATGGAGTAGCCCTCATGGTTGAGCTGCGCCTGAAGGGCGTTTTTGATGTAGCCCTTAAGCTTGTTGATGTTGGCGGGACTGGTGACCGTGCCCCGGGCAGCGTAGGCGGCGCCGGGGAACTCGCGGGCCACCATTTCCGGGAAGCGGATGGGGTAGCCGGTGATCGAGCAGTCGCGGCCGTAGATGGAGGTGGAGGTCTTCTGCCCCTCCATGGTGGTCAGGGACATCTGACCGCCGGTCATGCCGAAGTTGGTGTTGTTGATGACGATGACAGTGATGTTCTCGTTGCGGTAGGCGGCGTTGAAGGTCTCGGCAATGCCGATGTTGTAGGCGTCGCCGTCACCCTGGTAGGAGACCACCAGAGTGTCGGGGCTTACACGCTTCATGCCGGTGGCCACCGCGCCGGCGCGGCCATGGCAGCAGTGGAGCCGGTCGCACTCCAGTCCGGCGCCCAGGTTGGAGGAGCACCCCACGCCGATGGGGAAGATGATGTTGTTCAGCTGGTCCAGCTCCTCAAGCGCTTCCATGATCAGACGGCTGACGATGCCATGCCCACAGCCGGGACAAAAGTCCATAGGTTTGTCCACCAGGGCAGGGACCTTTCTTTCACGGGTAGCGGCCATATCAATAGACCTCCTTTACTTCGCCGTTCTTGATCCGCTGATAATCGGCCTTGATGCTGCGGATGGGGGGAGTGTTGTAGACATATGTAAGAGCGTAGGCGGGGATATTGCGGTCCTTGTGGGTCTTCTTGATATAGAGGGCGGCGTCGTCCACCAGCTGTCCGGTGGCGTTCTCCTCTACCGTGATGACGCCCTTGCAGGCGGGATTGATTTTGGCGAAGGCCTTCTCAGGGAAGGGCCATGCGGTGATGGGACGGATGAGCCCCACCTTTTCGCCTTCGGCGCGCAGCTCGCGGATGGCGCCCAGGGTGGCGCGGCCGGGAACGCCGTAGGCCACGAACACATAGTCGGCGTCCTCCAAGCCCTCGTCGAACCAGCGCTGCTCATTTTCCTTGATGGCGGCATACTTCTCACGCAGCTCCACGGCTTCCTTTCTGGAATCGCGCTCAAAAATGCCGATCTTCTTGTAGTCGTACTTGCCGGTGAGGGCCCAGGGTGTACGCTTGGTCTCCACGAAATCGGGGAGTGTGACCGGCTCCATCATCTGGCCCAGGGTGCCTTCGCCCATCATGATGACCACGATCCGGTACTTTTCAGAGAGCTCATAGGCGGGAAGCATCAGGTCCACAAACTCCTGCACGGAGGAGGGGCAGAGGACGATGCAGCGGTAGTCGCCCTGTCCGCCGCCGCGAGTCTCACGGTTGTAGTCACACTGGGCGGTGAAGAGGGTGCCCAGTCCATTGCCATAGCGGACCTGGGTGATGACCACGGCGGGGAGACCCTCGTCACACAGCGTGGAGATGCCCTCCTGCTTCAGGGAGATGCCCGGTCCAGAGGAGGCGGTCAGGGCCCGAACGCCGCAGGAAGAGGCGCCGATGACCATGTTGATGCCGGCCAGCTCGCTCTCCGCCTGTACGAAGGAACCGCCGACCTCCGGCATGCGCCAGGAAAGATATTCCATGATCTCGCTGGAAGGGGTGATGGGATAGCCAGCGTAGAAGCGCGCGCCCGCCCGGACGGCAGCCTCTGCGATGGCCTCGTTGCCTTTCATCATTTCAGCCATGTCGTATATACTCCTTTCCGCTTGCCGTAAGCTCAGCCCAGGACGTGGAACACGCCATCTGGACACACGGTGTAACAGATGCCGCAGCCAATGCAAGCCTCGTCGTCGATCTGTACAGGGTAGTAACCAGCGTCATTGAGCTCATCCGACTTACTGATGCACTTTTTTGGACAGTTGTGGATACAGAGGCCACATTCCTTGCACCGTGCCCGGTTGATTTCCACCTTCATCAGAGTCCCTCCATTCTATATTGTTCCGTATAATAGAACTTTGTTCCGATATTTAGAGCATACACCTGGCTCTTGCCCATGTCAATACCTCCCGGGAGGAAAATTTTTGAGGGGGCAAAGGGCGTTTCGCTGTATGGAACAGCTTGACACCGATTTGGACTTGTAGTTTAATTAGTTCTGATCTCTGAACAAAAAGCGACAAGGAGGAATGACGTGTGTCGGACATCATACAGTCGGTAGATCGGGCCCTGGAGGTTATGATCTATCTGTATCATGAGGGAAAAGAGACCAGCATTACCAAGATCGCGGCGGATCTCGGGGTTTATAAGAGCACAGTGTACCGCACGCTGGTGACCCTGGAGAACCGAGGATTTGTCCGAAAGAATCCGGAGACGGACAAATATTGGCTGGGGAACCGCCTGTTTGTCCTGGGAAAGGGCGTGGAGAACCGGATGGGGCTGCCGGAGATCGTCCGCCCATATGCCAAGAAGCTCTATGACGCCTATTGCGAGGTGGTCAACGTCTCCATATTGGAGCGCAACCCGGACGATGTCTACCGCAGCGTCATCATTCTCAAGGAAGAGAGCGACCGGCAGGTCCTTACGGTCAACCCGCCTGTGGGGTCCAGCAGCGAGTGCTACTGCTCCTCGGTAGGAAAGTGTCTGCTGGCCTACAGCTCCGATATTGATCTGGGCGTCTATGATACCCATCCTATGCGGCCCCACACCGAACATACCATCATCACGGTGTCGGCGCTGCGGGCAGAGCTGGCGAAGGTCCGGGAGCGGGGCTATGCCATGGACCATGAGGAGCTGGAATACGGTTTGACATGTATCGGCGCACCCATTCTGGACCAGAAGGGGGAGGCGGTGGCGGCCATCAGTCTCTCCGGTCCCACAAGCCGTATGCTCACCGGCGATATTGAGGAGCGGATTGAAGCGGTCAAGCGGATCGCCCGGGAAATTTCCAGTAACTTTTGACACCCAGTTTTTGTTCCGCCACATGGGACACGTGTTTTAGAGGCCTTTAAGAACGTTGTGATTTTGTACAAAAAGTATGCTTGACTTTTCCAGGGAACGGGGGTATGCTCATCACTGTAACGGAAAGAAGCGCCGCGCGTTTCTTTCTTTTTCCGACAATATCAGAACATTGTTCTATTGAATAGAACAATAAAAAGCAAAGCGAGGGGAAAAAATATGAAGATCCTGGTCATCAACCCGGGCGGCACTTCTACAAAAATCGCGGTTTTTGAGGACGAGAAGCAGCTCTTCAAGACCAATATCACCCATACGGCGGAGGATTTGAAGCCGTTTCACAAGGTATTTGATCAGTTTGCCTATCGTAAGGAACTCATCCTGCGGGCGGTGATGGAGCAAGGCGTCCGACTGGAGGCGCTCTCCGCGGTGGCTGGGCGGGGAGGACTGATGGAGCCCATCCCAGGCGGTACCTATGCGGTCAACGACCGGATGGTGGAGGATATGCGCAACGCTGTCCATGGAGAGCATCCCTCCAACCTGGGCTGTGTCCTCGCCAAGGAGATCGGCGATGAGCTGGGGATTCCCTCTTTCGTGGTGGACCCGGTCTCGGTGGATGAGCTCATGCCCATCGCCAGAATTTCCGGCATCTCAGACCTGGAGCGGCCCAGCTGGTTCCACGCCCTCAACCACAAGGCGGTGGCCCGGTGGGCGGCGGAGCGGGTGGGAAAGCCCTATGAGGAATGTGACCTTACCCCCATGTGCTGGAGATCATGCGCAACATCAAGCGCGCCTTTGACCCCAACAACATCCTCAATCCCGGCGTCATCGTGGATCTGTAAGCGGACACGGCCGGGTTTCGTCCCGGCTCTGAAAACCAAACGAGCAGAAAGGCGCCCGGCTGCCGCTCGGCAGCCGGGCGCCTTTTTGACAAAGGCCAGGATTTCCCTGGTTACTGATAAAGGGGATATTTGGTACACATGGCGGCCACGGCCTCCCGGATGGCGTCAGCCTTGGCGTCAAACTCAGTGGCGGTCTGCCAGATGAGGGAGCCGATGACCTTCATCTCCTCCTCACCAAAGCCACGGGTGGTGACGGCGGGGGTACCCACCCGGATGCCGCTGGTGACAAAGGGCTTCTCCGGGTCGTTGGGGATGGCGTTTTTGTTGACGGTGATGTGGACCTCGTCCAGGCGCTTTTCCAGCTCCTTGCCGGTGATGTGGGCCTTGCGCAGGTCCACCAGCATCAGATGGTTGTCCGTGCCGCCGGAAACCAGGTCGAAGCCGGCGTCGGTGAGGGACTGGGCCAGAACGGCGGCGTTCTGAATGATGCGGCTCTGGTAGTCCTTGAACTCGGGCTTGAGGGCCTCGCCGAGGGCCACGGCCTTGGCGGCAATGATGTGGAGGAGCGGACCGCCCTGGGAGCCGGGGAAGATGGCGGAGTCAATCTTCTTGGCCAGCTCCTCCTTGCAGAGGATCATGCCGCCCCGGGGCCCGCGGAGGGTCTTGTGGGTGGTGGTGGTGACGACGTCGGCGTAGGGGACAGGGGAGGGGTGGAGCCCGGCGGCCACCAGACCGGCGATGTGGGCCATATCCACAAAGAGATAGGCGCCCACCTCATGGGCGATGTCGGCAAAGGTCTTGAAGTCGATGACGCGGGGATAGGCGGAGGCGCCCGCGATGATCATCTTGGGCTTGTGCTGACGGGCCAGGTCCCGGACCTGGTCGTAGTCGATATAGCCCTTGTCGTTGAGGCCGTAGGAGATCATATGATAGTTCTTACCGGAGAAGTTCACAGGGGAGCCGTGGGTGAGATGGCCGCCGTTGCCCAGGTCCATGCCCAGAACGGTGTCGCCGTGGTCACACAGGGCCTGATAGACGGCAAAGTTGGCCTGAGCGCCCGAGTGGGGCTGGACGTTGGCGTGCTCGGCGCCGAAGAGCTTGCAGGCCCGGTCACGAGCGATGTTCTCGGTGACGTCCACCTCCTGGCAGCCGCCGTAGTAGCGCTTGCCGGGGTAGCCCTCGGCATACTTGTTGGTAAGCACCGTGCCCATGGCCACCAGCACCGCCTCGCTGACGATGTTCTCAGAGGCGATGAGCTCAATGTTCCGGCGCTGCCGGGCCAGCTCAGCCGCTACGGTGGCGCCCACCTCCGGATCACTGGCGGTGAGGAAGTCGATCATTTCTTGTACCATTGCCGTCGCACCTCTCATCAAGTAAGTAGTGTATCAAAGTGATATGAGCCCATTATATCGGAACTTCAGCAGAAATACAACTGTCATTCTTGGAAAAACACAGTCGCATCTTTCCGATATTTATGGTATGATACGATACAGACGCCGGCACGACCGGCCCTTGGAAAGGAATGGCCGACATGACAAAGAAAGAACGGGCCCGAGCCATCGTTGAGGCGCTCAAGGCCCTTTACCCGGAGGGCATCTGTTCCCTCAACTACCCCAAGCCCTATGAGCTGCTGTTTTCCGTCCGCCTGGCGGCCCAGTGCACCGATGAGCGGGTGAATATGGTGACGCCGGCCCTCTTCGCGCGGTTCCCCACCCTGGAGTCCCTGGCCGGGGCCGATGTGTCCGAGGTGGAGGAGTACATCCATTCTACCGGCTTTTTCCGGGCCAAGGCCCGGGACATCGTGGCCGCCTCCCAGATGATGCTGGAGCGGTTCGACGGGAAGGTGCCGGACAATATGGAGGATTTGCTCAAGCTCCCTGGTGTGGGGCGGAAGACGGCCAACCTCATCCTGGGAGACGTCTACCATGTCCCCGGTGTGGTGGTGGCCGACACCCACTGTATCCGCATCTCGGGCAAGCTGGGACTCACCGACGGCACCAAGGACCCGGCCAAGGTGGAGGCGCAGCTCCGGAAGATCCTGCCCCCGGAGGAGTCCAACGACTTCTGCCACCGGCTGGTGCTCCACGGCCGGGCGGTGTGCACCGCCCGAAAGCCCGACTGCCAGAGCTGCACCCTGCGGCCCTGGTGCGACTTCTTCCAGAAAGACGCCAAATGACGGCCAATCAAAAACGGAACAGAAGGACCCGCGGCCTGGGGACCGCGGGTCCTTCTGCGTTTAGAAATCGGGCCCCTTAATCTCCTCCCAGTACCGGCGGGCGGCCTGCTCGGCCTTGTTCTCGGCAAAGGTGTAGTACCGGGTACCCACCAGACTGTCGGGCAGATATTGCTGGCGCACCCAGTGGTGGGGGAAGTCATGGGGATAGAGATAGCCCTGCTCCCGCTCCATGCCGGCGGAGTCGGCGTGGAGGTTCTGGAGGTGCCGGGGATAGTCGCCCGTCTTGCCGGCCCGGACATCGGCAAGGGCGGCGTCCAGGGCGATGTGGGCGGAGTTGGACTTGGGGCTGGTGGCCATGAGCACCGCCGCGTCCCCCAGAGGGATACGGGCCTCGGGGAGCCCCAGCATGTTGGCGGCGTCCACACAAGCCTTGACAATGGGGATGATCTGGGGGTAGGCCAGTCCCACATCCTCACAGGCGATGACCATGAGGCGGCGGCAGGCGGAGATGAGGTCGCCGGCCTCCAGCAGCCGGGCCAGGTAGTGACAGGCGGCGTCGGGGTCGGAGCCACGGATGGACTTTTGCAGGGCGGAGAGGATGTCGTAGTGGTCGTCCCCCTCCCGGTCGTACCGCATGGCGGAGCGCTGGGCCACGGTCCGGGCGTCGGCCAGGGAGACCAGGAGCTGCCCGTCCTTCCGCCGGGCGGTGTTCATCAGCAGCTCCACCGCGTTCATCGCCTTCCGCACGTCTCCGCCGCAGGCGGTGGCGATACAGCGCTCCACCCCTTCCTCGCACACGGCTGTGCCCCCCAGGCGTCCGGCCATGACGCCGATCGCCCGTTCCACCGCCGGGA
>DXCX01000113.1 GCA_019115785.1 Candidatus Intestinimonas merdavium
GACCATTGCAGAGCAGATGGAGGCGCTGGCCAAAATGCTGGAGGAGCACCAGGGCAAGAAGGTCTACGGCTATTTGAAAAAGTCGGTAAAGGCACAGGTGGACGCCATCGTGGATGAACTGTCCAAGGTCCCGGAGGTGGCAGAGTGCTATGAACAGTGGAATCAACTCCGGGATGAACTGGAGCGTTACTACAAGGATTCACCCAGAGAGCACCTGCCCCTCTCCCAGCAGAAGGAGTTCAAAGCCATCAAGAACATGGTCATCCGGGAGGCGGAGCGGCTCCGGTTGGGCACGGTTACTTTCGAGGATGCCCGTATGAGAGACGAGGTGGATGAGGACCAGAATGCGGTGTACTTCGCTTGGGACTCCAACTGGCGGATGGCCGAAATTTACCAGAGTACCAAGGAGGTACTGGAGGAGTATGAAAATCCAGATGAGGAAAAAGCGGACCAGGTGCAGATACTGGAACAGCTCTGGGAGAGAGGTTTCACCCTGGCCGCCTATCAGCTGGGCAAGTGCTGGCGGGACGGGCGGGGCGTTCTCCCCGATGACCAGCAGGCGGAGCTGTGGTTCCGGCGGGCAGCTGACGCAGGATATGACTTCGCCCAGTACGCGCTGGGGAAGCTTCTGCAAAGTCAAAACCGAACGGGCGAGGCAGTATCCTGGTATGAAAAAGCGGCGGCGCAGGGAAACTCCTGGGCCGCCTACCGCTTGGGAAAGCTGTATCTGGAAGGGAAAGATGTCCCGAAAGACGTGCCAAAAGCGGTGGCCTATCTCACCGACTCCGCCGAACAGAGAAACCAGTACGCCCAGTACACTCTTGGAAAACTGTATCTCACCGGACAGGATGTCAAACAGGACTGGGAGCAGGCCTGGACGTATTTCTATGAGTCGGCGGAACAAGGAAACGAGTACGCCGCCTTCTTTCTGGAGCACTTCGACCAGGTGGGCAGGCCCAATGTGTTCCTGTCGGCCACCAAACTGCTCCACCACCTGGGCCAGATCTTCCGGGAGAACTCGGTGCCTCCCGCCGCTCCGGTGGGACAGCAGGTGGACCGAAAGCTGCGGCGCAAGATACAGGAAAAGAAGATCGCCATGGGCCACAAGCCGGATGACCATGAGGAGGAGCAGAACCAGGGCGGAATGGTCATGGGCGGGATGTGACCCCCTCAAAAATTACGGCACAGTAAACAACAAAAGCCTTCGGACGCGGAAACCCAGTGGGATCTGACAGCAAAACTAACCGTCCAAATGATAACTTTTTGATAATAGTTCGCCGTGCCTCTGGCTATTTCCTGTTTCTGTGGTATGTTGTGTTGCTGAGGAGGGATGACCATGACAACCAATCAACCCCCAGTCCAGCGGTGCCAATACTGCGGCAGTGATGACCTTGGCCTTGGCTGGCAGCACGGAGAGGCGCTGGTGACCTACAAAAAGCATGGACTCCTGGGCAGCCGGCTGCGGTATCTGATCTGCCGCCGCTGTGGAGCCGTGGTTTATCAATGGGTAGCGGAGCCCCATAAGTTCCCACCTATCAAATGAGTCACTCAGAAATTGCGCCGCAAATCAAAGATAAACTCTGGAGGTGAGCAGCATGGTAAAGCGAAGACCATCCGGCGACGGCATGGTTAGGAAACGGGAAGATGGCCGTTGGGAGGGCCGAATCGTCATCGGCCACAAGAGCAATGGCGACTCCATCTTCCGATATATCTACGCAGATACCCAGAAAGAACTGACCGCCAAACTCCGGCAGAACATCGACGCCTATCAGGGAGTGAACCTGACGGAGGAAAGCAGAATGACGCTGTCAGAGTGGCTGGACCGATGGCTGGAGCAGATGTCACTCACCCTACGGCCCGACACCCTGAAACGGTACCGGGGCGACATGGATCGCCATGTCAAGCCCCGCCTGGGGCAAAAGAGGCTCACGCAACTCACCGCTGAAGACCTGCGGGAATTGTACCGCTTCCTTCTGGAGCAGGGGCGAATTGCCCCTCGGCCCGGCCAGGGCCCCGGCCTCTCTCCCGCCACCGTCCGCGGTATACACGCCGCCCTCCACCAGGCCCTCCAAGCGGCGGCAGACCAAGGGCTGATGCCCAACAATCCCGCCAAACACGTGGAGCCTCCTAAAGTTCCCCGCAATGCGATGAACATTCTGACCGAGGAGCAACTGGAGGTCTTCCTGGCCGCAGCCGACAAAGATCCCATTTGGCGGGATTTTTTCTACACGGAACTTACCACCGGCCTGCGGCTGGGTGAGATCTGCGGCCTCATGTGGAGCGACTTTGATGGACGAAAGGGCACACTCAGGGTCAGCCGGACGCTGCGCAAAGAGAACGGTGGCCGTCTGGTGGCGGGAGATACCAAGACCTACGCCGGGACCCGGACCATCCTCCTGCCCACCAGCACGGCGGAACGGCTGCGACTGCGAAAAAAGACTTCCTACTCACCTTGGATCTTCCATGATCCACTTCGCCCGGAAGCCCCGCTGAATCCCGGCACCGCATACCGCCAGCTGAAAAAAGTCCTGCAGGAGACCAAACTGCCTGAACTCAGATTCCACGATTTAAGGCACACCTTCGCCACCCACGCTCTGGCCAATGGCGTGGATGCTAAGACCCTCTCGGGTATCTTGGGCCACACCAAGGCCAGCTTCACCCTGGACACCTACACCCACACCACAACGGACATGCACAAAAAAGCCGCCGAAATTGTTGGC
>DXCX01000114.1 GCA_019115785.1 Candidatus Intestinimonas merdavium
TGGTGGCGGCCATCGCCGCCAGCCGGGACCGGGGGCTGGAGCGGCTTCTCTACGCCCTGGGCATCCGCCAGGTGGGCCAGAAGGCGGGGAAGGTCCTGGCTGCCCACTTCGGGACCTTTGACGCCCTGGCCGCCGCCACGGAGGAGGAGCTCACCGCCATCGACGATGTGGGCGCCATTACCGCCGCCTACATCCGGGAGTGGCTGCAAAACCCCCAGTCCAAGCACCTGATGGACCGGCTGCGGGAGGCGGGGGTCTCCCTGGAGGCCGCCCAGAAGCCCGCCGGGGACCAGTTCAAGGGGTTGACCTTCGTCCTCACCGGGGCACTGGAGCGGTTCACCCGGGAGGAGGCGGGAGCCCTGATCGAGGCCCGGGGCGGCAAGGTCAGCGGTTCCGTCAGCAAGAAAACCAGCTATGTGGTGGCCGGGGAAAACGCCGGCAGCAAGCTCCGTAAAGCAAATGAGCTTGCCATTCCTGTTCTCACGGAGGAGGAGTTTGCCGCTATGCTGGGGGGCGGAGGAACCCCGGAGAGCGGGGCCTCAGCGCCTGAGGCGGCCCCTGACCCGGGAGACGGCGAGCAGCTCTCCCTGCTGTGAGTTGAACAAAGCAGAATGCAGTTTGAAAGAATTCCCTGGCCCTGCACAGGCCGAGGAGGACACCCTTTTACCAAGGAGGTATAGAAATATGGTGACAATGGCGCAGCGAATCGAGGAGCTGCGGACAGAGCGCGGGCTCAGCCGCCCCGGCCTGGCGGCGGCTCTTGGCCTGCCCAAGAACGCGATTGAGAAGTTTGAGACGGGGCGGCAGTCTCCCACCAAGGAGCAGGTCCAGGCCCTGGCGGACTACTTCGCCGTGTCGGTGTTCTACCTGAGAGGGGAGAGCGGCGACCGGACCCGGCAGGACGCCTGGCTGGACGCGGCCTACAGCGACACAGATGCCGGCCATGTGCCCATGGCCGCGCCCAAGCGGAAGGAGCCCCAGCCCCAGGCCGCGCCTACGGGTCAGGGGACGATTTTTGACTCCTTCCTGAAGAGCAAGCAGTTCCGGGATCTGGTCCGGGAGACAGTGACGGAGGTTCTTCGCTCCCCGGAGGGCCAGGCCCTGGTGGCCAAGGCCGTCCAGCGGGAGTTGAACCGGAGATAGGGAAATGGGCAGGCAGATGAAAAGCCGTCCCGGGACCGAATGTCCCGGGACGGCTTTTTCCTTTTATGTGGAAGAATCAGGCGTTGGCCTTTTTGGCCATATCGCACAGCTGGGTGAAAGCGGCCTCGTTGTTCACAGCCAGCTCGGCCAGCATCTTGCGGTTGATCTCCACGCCGGCGGCCTTCAGGCCGTGCATAAAGGTGGAGTAGTTCATGCCGTTGAGCTTGCAGGCGGCGCTGATGCGGGTGATCCACAGCTGACGGAAATCCCGCTTCTTCAGCCGGCGGCCGGTGTAGGCGTAGGACAGGGACTTCATCACCTGCTGGTTGGCCATCTTGAAGTGCTTGCTCTTGGCGCCCCAGTAGCCCTTCGCCAGCTTCAGGATCTTATTTCTTCTCTTGCGCGTCATCATTGCGCCTTTGACTCTAGCCATTGTCGATTAGCCTCCTATGTTATGGTAAAAAGTTCTTATTTATAGGGGATCATGCGCTTGATGGCGGGCTCGTTGGTCTTGTCCGCATAAGCGCCGGCGCGGAGGCCTCTCTTGCGCTTGGTGTCCTTGCCGTGACCGTTGAGGAGATGGGATTTGAAAGCGTGGGCGCGCTTGACCTTGCCGGTCTTGGTGAGGCTGAATCTCTTCTTTGCGCCGCTGTGGGTTTTCAGCTTGATCTTAGCCATATCAGTTGACTCCTTTTTTCTTACTTTGTGGCTTCCTTGGCGTCCTTGGAGACCTTCGGAGACAGGAACATGTTCATGTGGCGGCCTTCCAGCTTGGGCTCCTTATCCATGACAGCGACCTCGCCGCAGTCCTCCGCGAACTTCAGAAGGAGCTTTCGGCCGATGTCGGTGTGGGCCATCTCACGGCCGCGGAAACGGACGGTGGCCTTCACCCGGTTGCCCTCGGACAGGAACTTCTGAGCATTGCGGAGCTTGACGTTGAAGTCGTTGACGTCGATGCCCGGGGACATGCGCACCTCTTTGATCTCCACGACGCGCTGGTTCTTCCTGGCCTCCTTCTCCCGCTTGGCCTGCTCGAACTTATACTTACCGTAGTCCATGAGCTTGCACACAGGGGGGGTGGCGGTAGGAGAGATCTTCACCAGGTCCAGGTTGGCCTCCTCGGCCCTGGCCAGAGCCTCCCGGGCCGACATGATGCCCAGCTGCTCTCCGGTGTCGGAGATCAGACGGACCTCACGGTCCCGGATCTCGTCGTTGATCTGATGACTCATGTTGCTGATACGAAAGCACCTCCTAATTAAAATAAAACGCGGACACCCCGGAAGGGTACCCGCAATCGACAAGTCAAAACCACGCCGCGAAGGCGGCGGAATTTTTCTGTGTAAACCTCTTTGCCGTTGGCTGGAGGTGAGGACGGGGGTACCGTTCCTGCTTTGTTTTGCGGTAGTATTTTACCAGCGCACAGGAGGTTTGTCAAGCTATTTTTTTCTCCGGCCAAGTTTTTCTCGCTTACAGGCCGCCGGCGTTGACATCCATCCCCCCGTCGGGTAGAATGGGGGCAGCAACGACATGAAGGATGTATTACATGGGAGACGGGACATGAAAAAAGGAAAGCTGGTGGCACCCATCGTGATCACGGCGCTTTTGTGCCTGTGGTTTGGGATCTGGGCGGTCTTCTTCTGGGCCGCGCCGGGGGTGCCGCTCTGGGGCAAGCTGGCGGGGGCGGTCATCCCTCTGGCCCTCATCGGCGTATCCCTGTACGTATTGGCCGAGCGGATCAAAGAGATAAGGAGCGGTGACGAAGATGATCTTGACCACTACTGAGCATATTTCCGGCAGAGAGCTGGAGACCCTGGGCCTGGTCCGGGGGAGCACCATCCAGTCCAAGAACATTGGCAAGGACATCACCCAGAGCTTCAAGACCCTGGTGGGCGGTGAGCTGAAGGCCTACACCGAGATGATGAACGAGGCCCGGGCCCTGGCCACCAAGCGCATGGTGGAGGAGGCGGAGCAGATGGGCGCCGACGCGGTGGTGTGCATGCGATATGCCTCGGCCTCGGTGATGCAGGGGGCGGCGGAAGTCATTGCCTACGGTACCGCTGTAAAGTTCAAATAACATCACAACGAACGAGAAAAAGCAATGCCCCGGCGGTTCTGGTAGACCGCCGGGGCATTTTGTCTGCTTCAAGTCCCCGCCCGGAGAAAAAGGGGCCGGCTCAGAGGAGGATGACGCCGGCCTCCTGGCAGGCACGGAGGGTCTCGTCATCCCAAACACTGGCCTGGACCTCGCCGATGTGGGCCTTGCCCAGAAGCTGGACGCACAGCCGGGACTGGCCAATGCCGCCGCCGATGGTGAGGGGGAGCTCCCCTGCCAGAAGGGCCTTGTGGAAGGGGAGGCTCCGGCGGTCGTCGCAGCCGGCGACGGTGAGCTGGCGGTCCAGGGCGGCGGGGTCCACCCGGATGCCCATGGAGGAGAGCTCCAGGGCCTGGCCCAGCACGCTGTTCCACACCAGAATGTCACCATTGAGGGTCCAGTCGTCGTAGTCGGGGGCCCGGCCGTCGTGGGGCTTACCCGACTTGAGGGCGCCGCCGATCTGCATGAGGAAGGTGGTGGGGTGGTCCTTCACCCAGAGGTTCTCCCGCTCCTTGGGGGAGAGCTCGGGCCAGCGGTCCTCCAGCTCCTGGGTGGTGACAAAGCTCACCTCACGGTGGACCTCCGTCAGAGACATGAGCTGGGGGAACATGGAGCGGATGGTGGTCTGGGTCTGGCAGACGGCCTCCACAATGGTGGTCACGGTGTGCTTGAGGTAGTCCACATTCCGGTCCCGGGGGGCGATGACCTTCTCCCAGTCCCACTGGTCCACATAGATGGAGTGGAGGTTGTCGGGCTGCTCGTCCCGACGGATGGCGTTCATATCGGTGTAGAGCCCTTCCCCCACAGAGAACTGGTAGCGGTGGAGGGCCATGCGCTTCCACTTGGCCAGGGAGTGGACCACCTGGGCGTCCCGGCCGGCGGCGGGGATGTCAAAGGTGACGGGTCGCTCCACGCCGTTGAGGTCGTCGTTGAGGCCAGTGCAGGCCTCCACAAAGAGGGGGGCGGAGACCCGGCGCAGATTGAGGGCGCCGCCCAGGGTGTCCTCAAAGAGGCGTTTCAGAAGGCCGATGGCCTTCTGGGTATCATAGAGGTTGAGCCGGGGGGCGTAACCCTCGGGGATGTAGGACTGGTCCATAGGGTGCTGGCTCCTTTACGTTAAAGTATGGAAGACATTATAATATGGCGGGGCTGGAATTGCAAGGAAAAAGGAGGGGGCTATAGGTCCTGGATGTCTTTCCGGTCCATAGCCCTCCGCTCGGTGAAGTTCCGGCGGGTGTATTTGTAGACCAGCAGGAAAATGAGGGTGGGGATATTGTAGACCGCCAGCATGGCAAGGGGCAGCAGGAAGAGAACGGGGGAGGCCGGACCGGCCAGATTGAACAGCACCACCAGCGCCCAGCACAAAGAATGAACCACCGAGAGGATGGGCAGTACACGCCCCGGCCAGGGATTTTCCATCCGGGCCAGGAAATACTCCAGCACGCTCAGCAGGGCGGTGGGGACGACGAGATAGAGAAATAGGACGGGAAAGAGGAGAATCAGGTTCATGGTATGCATGGGGAGGCCTCCTTTGTCTTTCGATATTCGCTGATGAGGAGCTTGGCGGTGTCAAAATCCAGTTTGTCGTTGACGGCCAGACGCTTGATGAGGGCTACATAGGGATCGGCGGCCCGGTCGTCGGCCAGGCGGACCTTCTGGATGAGCCGGTCCAGCCGCAGCCGGACCGTGGGATAGCTCACCCCGTACTCCCCGGCCACCTCTTTGAGGGAGCCGGAGGCCAGAAGAAACCGACGGAGAAAGGCAACATCCTCCTCCTCCAGGTCCGCCATCCACTCGGGCACCACAGAGATCAATATATTTCACCTCTTTCTAAAATTTTGGCTTTAACAAAATTAATTATATACTTTAACTTTATAAAAGTCAAGGGGCCGGGCAAAACAGGGTTGCCCTTTGGTTTTGAAGCGTGTTATAATACATTTAATTATCAGAAAAAGAATCTCGGAGGAGGAATGAGTATGGATACAAAGCTGCTGCGCCTTCTGGAGGACGACTGCACCCTGACCCGGGAGCAGCTGGCCTCCATGGCCAATATGACCGTGGAAGAAGTGGACGCCGCCATCAAGGAGTATGAGGAGAAGAAGATCGTCCTGGGCTACAAGGCCATCGTGGACTGGGACCGCACCGACCGGGAGAGCGTCACCGCTCTCATCGAGGTAAAGGTGACCCCCCAGCGGGGGGAGGGCTTCGACCGGGTGGCCGAGCGGATCTACCAGTATGACGAGGTGGAGAGCGTCTATCTGATGTCGGGCGCCTTTGACCTCACCGTCATCATCTCCGGCCGCACCCTCCGGGAGGTGGCTGAGTTTGTGGGACGTCGCCTGGCCACCCTGGAGGACGTCACCGGTACCGCCACCCACTTCATCCTGAAGAAATACAAGGAAAAACACCTGATCTTTGAAAAGCGGGAAGAGCAGGAGAGGGAGTGGATTTTCGTATGAATTACGATCAGATCCTGTCCGACCGGATCAAGGACGTGCAGCCCTCCGGTATTCGGAAGTTCTTTGACATCCTGGAGGAGATGAAGGACGCCATCTCCCTGGGCATCGGTGAGCCCGACTTCGTCACCCCCTGGCACATCCGGGACGCCGGCATCTATTCCCTGGAAAAGGGCTTTACCAAGTATACCTCCAACGCCGGCATGGCCGAGCTGCGCCGGGAGATCGCCTCCTATCTGGAGCGCCGGTTCCAGCTCAAATATGACTTCGCCAGCCAGATCATCGTCACCGTGGGCGGCAGCGAGGGCATCGACCTGGCCCTGCGGTGCATGGTGAACCCCGGGGATGAGGTCATTGTCCCCGTGCCCTCCTTTGTCTGCTACGGCCCTCTGGCCGGCATGGCGGGAGGCACTCCGGTGTACGTGGAGACCAAGGCGGAGAACGAGTTCCGCCTCACCCCCGAGGAGCTCCGGGCGGCCATCACTCCCAAAACCAAGGTGCTGGTGCTCCCCTTCCCCAATAACCCCACCGGAGGCGTCATGGGCCGGGCCGACCTGGAGGCCATCGCCGAGGTCCTGCGGGGGACCGACATTATGGTGCTCTCTGATGAGATCTACGCCGAGCTCACCTATGGCCAGCACCACGTCTCCATCGCCAATATCCCCGATATGTACGAGCGGACCATCGTGGTCAACGGCTTTTCCAAGAGCCACGCCATGACCGGCTGGCGCATGGGCTACCTGTGCGGGCCTGCCCCCCTCATCCAGCAGATGCTCAAGCTTCACCAGTTCGGCATCATGTCCGCCCCCACCACCAGCCAGTACGCCGCCATCGAGGCCATGCGCAACGGTGACGCCGACATCGAGAAGATGCGGGACGAGTACGACGGCCGCCGCCGCTATCTGGTAGAGGGCCTGCGCCGCATTGGCCTGCCCTGCTTTGAGCCCAAGGGGGCCTTCTACGTCTTTCCCGACATCCGGGGCACCGGCCTGAGCTCTGAGGAATTCTGCGAGCGGTTCCTGATGGAGGAGAAGGTGGCCGTTATCGCCGGCAACGCCTTCGGCCCGGGCGGTGAGGGCTTTGTCCGCTGCTGTTACGCCACCAGCATGAAGGACATCGCCGAGGCCCTGACTCGTATGGACAATTTCCTCACCAATCTGAAAAAGAAGCAGGCCCGGGCGCAGGGCTGACCCGGAGACCGGAAGAAGAGGAGGCGCCCTATATGAACATCGTATGTCTGGACATGGAAGGGGTCTTGGTCCCCGAGATCTGGATCGCCTTTGCCGAGGCCAGCGGAATCCCGGAGCTCAAGCGGACCACCCGGGACGAACCCGACTACCACAAGCTGATGGACTTCCGGCTGAACATTTTAAGGGAGCACGGCCTGGGCCTGAAGGAGATCCAGGCCACCATTGCCGGGATCGACCCCCTGCCGGGGGCGAAAGCCTTCCTGGATGAGCTGCGGGCCACAACTCAGGTGATCATTCTCAGCGATACCTTTGAGCAGTTTGCCCAGCCCCTGATGAAAAAGCTGGGGTGGCCCACCCTCTTCTGCAACACCCTGGAGGTGGCGTCTGACGGCGCCATCACCGGGTTCCGTATGCGCTGTGAGCAGTCCAAGCTCACCACGGTGAAGGCCCTCCAGTCCATTGGCTTTGAAACCATCGCCGCCGGGGACAGCTTCAACGATCTGGCCATGATCCAGGCCAGTAAGGCGGGCTTCCTTTTCAAGAGCACGGAACAGATCAAGGCCGACCATCCGGAGCTGCCGGCCTTTGAGACGTTTGACGACCTGCTGGGGGCCATCAAGGCCGCCCTGTGACATTTGGAAATCAGAAGAGAGAGGCGATGAGCCATGGACCAACGATTCCGGGGCCTGCCCTTCGGGCCGGCCGACATCCTGCTGCCCCAGAACTGTGACCTCCAGCGCTGGGCGGTGGTGGCCTGTGACCAATACACCTCCCAGCCGGAGTACTGGCAGCGTGTGGAGCGGTTCGTGGGCAGCGCCCCCTCCGCCCTCCACCTCATCCTGCCGGAGAGCTCCCTGGACGGGCCCAATGTGGAGACCGACATCATGGATGTGACCAACACCATGAGCCGTTACCTCCGGGAGGAGGTCTTCCGCACCTGTCCCAACGCCCTTATTTATGTGGAGCGCACCCTGGAGTCGGGGAAGGTCCGCAAGGGCCTGGTGGGTATGGTGGACCTGGAGGCCTATGACTATGAGGCGGGGGCCTCCACCCCCATCCGCTGCACCGAGGGCACCATCATGAGCCGCATCCCCCCCCGGGTGGCGGTGCGGAAGAACGCCTCGGTGGAGCTGCCCCACGTCATGCTCCTCGCCGATGACCCGAGGGCCACGGTGATTGAGCCCCTCACCGCCGCCAAGGGCCGGCTGGAGAAGTGCTATGACTTCGAGCTCATGGAGAACTCCGGACACCTGCGGGGCTGGCTGCTGGATGAGGACGAAAAGGGCCGGGTGGCACAGGCCCTCCGGGCACTGGCCGACCCCGATGCCTTCCATGCCCGGTATGGCGCCGGGGAGGTCCTCCTCTTCGCCGTGGGAGACGGCAACCACTCCCTGGCCACCGCCAAGGCCTGCTATGAGCGGCAGAAGGCCCGCCTCTCTCCGGAGCAGTGGGCGGACCTGCCCGCCCGGTACGCCCTGGTGGAGCTGGTCAACCTCCACGACCCCGCCCTGGAATTTGAGCCCATCCACCGGGTGCTCTTCGGGATCGACCCCAAGGCCCTGCTGGACGACCTGAAAAACGCCCACCCCGGCGCCTATGAGGGCGTGGGGGAGGAGGGGCATGTGCTCCGCTATGTCTGGGAGCAGGGGGCGGGGGCCATCACGGTGCCCCACCCGGACACCGCCCTGCCGGTGGCCACCCTCCAGAGCTTTTTGGATAGGTGGCTGTCCATCCACAGGGGGCGCATCGACTACATACACGGTGCCGACGTGGCCCGTGCCCTGGCCGACCAGCCGGGGAACCTGGCCTTCCTGCTGCCCGCCATGGGTAAGGAGGAGCTCTTCCCCACCGTCCTCCACGACGGCGCCCTGCCCCGGAAGACCTTCTCCATGGGGGAGGCCCAGGATAAGCGCTTTTACCTGGAGGGGCGGAAGATCCGATGAGGACCCGGTCCGCCGCCGGGACGGAGAAAGGATGTGACCGGCCATGCCCAAGGAGACCGTACTGGCCCGGGCCAAGCTGAATCTGACGCTGGATGTACTGGGAAAGCGCCCTGACGGCTACCACGATCTGAAGATGGTCATGCAGTCGGTGGCCCTGGCCGACACCCTCACGGTGGAGACCGGGACGGGGGAGGGGCTGGAGGTCCGCACCGACCTGAGCTTCCTGCCCAACAACGAAAAGAATCTGGCTGCCGCAGCCGCCCTGGCCTTTCAGACCGTCACAGGCCGGGACCTGGGAGGGGTGGCCATTGCCATCGAGAAGCGCATTCCCGTCTGCGCCGGCATGGGGGGTGGTTCCTCCGACGCCGCCGCCGTTCTGCGGTCCCTGGAGCGGATGCTGGGCACCGGACAGGACCTGGCCGCCCTGGCCGGGATCGGGGAGCGGGTGGGCTCCGATGTACCCTACTGCGTCCTGGGGGGCACCGCTCTGGCCGAGGGCAGGGGAGAGGTCCTCACCCCGCTGTCCGCCCTGCCCCATTGCCACGTGGTCATCTGCAAGCCGGCCTTTTCCATCTCCACTCCGGAGCTCTTCCGGGCGGTGGATGGGGTGCGCCTCCGGTGCCGGCCGGACACCGATGGAGTCCTGGCCGCTCTGGAGGCAGGGGATCTGGGGGGCGTGGCCCGGAGAATGTACAATGTCTTTGAGGATGTACTGCCCTCCAGGCAGCGTACCGAGGTGGCGGCCATTCGCTCGGCCTTGGTGCAGCACGGCGCTCTGGGCGCCAACATGAGCGGCACCGGCCCCACCGTCTTCGGCCTCTTTGACGATGCGGACCGGGCCCGGAGCGCCTGGGAGGAGCTGAGACAGACCTATCGTGACGTCTTCCTTACCGAGACAGTGGAACAGTAACCCACGCCGCGCCAAAAGGCGCGGCGTATTTGTGCCGCCAGGTATGTAATTTCCAAGTGGGACCTGAGCGCGGGAAACAGATATACAATCACAGGGAAAAAAGAAAACAGGTGAACCTATGCTGGACAACAACCTACAACTGAGATTCTGCAAGGCCCGCCGGGCCGTCATCGCCGGGGAGTTTCAGAACCTGAACCCTCAGCAGCGCCAGGCGGTCCTGAGCACCGAGGGGCCGCTGCTGGTGCTGGCCGGCGCCGGCAGCGGCAAGACCACTGTGCTCATCCACCGGGTGGCCAACCTGATGAAGTATGGCCGGGGGGCGGATTCCGACGAGGTGCCGGAGTGGGTGACCGAGGACGACCTCCTCTTTCTGGAGGCCTACGCCGCCCATCCGGTGGCCGAGGGCCGGGAGGAGGCCGAGCGGCTGTGCCGTCTGGACCCCGCCATGCCCTGGTCCATCATCGCCATCACCTTTACCAACAAGGCCGCCGGTGAGCTAAAGGCCCGGCTGGAGCGGATGCTGGGGCCGGACGCCAACGACATTTGGGCCTCCACCTTCCACTCCGCCTGTGTCCGCATCCTCCGCCGGGACATCGACCGGCTGGGCTTTGACAAGTCCTTCACCATCTATGACTCCGCCGATACCGAGCGGGTGGTCAAGGACATTTTGAAGGACCTCAACATGGACGACAAGGCCTTCCCGCCCCGGTCTATCCTGGCCGAGATCTCCAAGGCCAAGGACGGTATGCTCTCCGGTCCCGACTACCTGGCCCGGTGTGAGAAGCAGGGGGACTACCGTCTCACCCGAATGGCCAAGGTCTATGTGGAGTATGAGCGCCGCCTCCGGGAGGCCAACGCCCTGGACTTTGACGATCTCATCCTGGATACCGTCCGCCTCCTCCAGGAATACGATGACGTCCGGGATTATTATCAGCGGAAATTCCGATATGTACTCATTGATGAGTATCAGGACACCAACCAGCTCCAGTACCGGCTCTCCGCCCTGCTGGCGGGGCGGTGGGAGAACATCTGCGTGGTGGGGGACGACGACCAGTCCATCTACCGCTTCCGGGGGGCCACCATCGAGAACATCCTCTCCTTTGAGCAGCAGTACAAGGGGGCCCGGGTGATCCGTCTGGAGGAGAACTATCGCTCCACCGGCAACATTCTGGAGGCCTCCAACGCCGTGATCCGGAACAACCAGGGCCGAAAGGGCAAGGAGCTGTGGACCCGTCACGAAAAGGGGGACAAGCTTCAGGTCTACACCGCCATGAACGAGAGCGATGAGGCCCAGTACGTGGCGGCCCAGGTCCTGGCCGGGTACAGCCAGGGCCGGAAGTGGAGGGACCACGCCGTCCTCTACCGGATGAACGCCCAGTCCAACCAGATCGAGCAGGCCTTCAAGCGCAACGGCGTGCCCTACCGCAT
Organism: Candidatus Intestinimonas merdavium; assembly: GCA_019115785.1. Taxonomy (GTDB): domain Bacteria; phylum Bacillota; class Clostridia; order Oscillospirales; family Oscillospiraceae; genus Intestinimonas; species Intestinimonas merdavium. The sequence goes on from DXCX01000114.1 coordinate 11,163, forward strand.
CATCGGCGGCATCCGCTTCTTCGACCGGGCGGAGGTCAAGGACATGCTGGCCTACCTCTGTGCCCTCAACAACCCGGCTGACGACCTGCGCCTGGCCCGTATCATCAACGTCCCCGCCCGGGGCATCGGCCAGAAGACGGTGGACACCGCCCAGGCCATCGCCGTCCAGGAGAGAAAGAGCCTGTGGGAGGTGGTGAAAAACGCCCGCAGTTACCCCGATCTGGGGAAGGCGGCGGCCAAGCTGGCGCAGTTCACCGACCTCATGGAGGGCCTGCGGAAGCGCTCCGGGGAGCTGTCCCTGCCTGACTTCTACGAGGAGGTTCTGGCCCGGACGGGCTACGCCGCTGCCCTGGAGGCCAAAAACACCGTGGAGGACCGCACCCGGCTGGAAAATGTACGGGAGCTCCTCACCTCCATCAACAGCTATCTGGAAAACGCCGTGGGGGAGGCCTCCCTCTCCGGTTTCCTGGACGAGATCGCCCTCTACACCGACCTGGACAACCATGACCCCAACGAGGACTGCGTGGTCATGATGACCATGCACTCGGCCAAGGGTCTGGAGTTCCCCGTGGTCTTCGTAGTGGGTGTGGAGGAGGGCATCTTCCCCGGCATCCGGGCCATCGGTGACGACGAGGAGATGGAGGAGGAGCGGCGGCTGTGCTATGTGGCCATGACCCGGGCCAAGGAGCGGCTCTACCTCACCTGTGCCGCCCAGCGGATGCTCTTCGGCCGCACCAGCGCCAACCGGCCCTCCCGGTTTACCGGGGAGATCCCGGCGGAGTTTGTGGAGAGAAGCGGCCGGAGCCTCCTGAGTCGGCCCGATGATGACGCCGCCGGACGGTGGCAGAGCGCCCCCGCCCCCCGGACCTTCAACCGGGGCGGCTACGGCACCCCCTGGTCATCGGGGGCCAGGACCGGCCAGTCCGCCGCCGGGCCCCAGGCCCGCCGGACATCCAGTCCGGCCCGCCCCGCCGCCGGCGCCCGGCCGGCCGCCAGCCTTCCCGCCTTTCAGGAAGGGGACGCGGTGGTCCACAAGGCCTTCGGCAAGGGGATGGTGCTCTCGGTCCAGCCCATGGGGGGCGACGCCCTTATCGAGATCGCCTTCGACTCGGTGGGTACCAAGCGGCTCATGCTCCGCTCGGCGGCCCAGCACATGACCAAGGGATAAAAAATGCCCCGGCGCGATTGCGCCGGGGCCGGTCTGCCAACATACAGGCTGAGAAGAAAAAAGTGGAGTGTTCAGGGGGCGGGAAGAGATCAGAGCAGATCCAGAAAGCTGGTGATGTAGCCGTCGCAGCTTTTGCGCATCTGGTCCTGGTATTTGGCATAGAACCGGTCATAGACGCCGATGGCCCGCATACCCGCCCGCTGGGCGGCGGTGCAGTTGTGGGGGGCGTCCTCGTAGAGGGTGCAGTCCCCGGCGGGGATTCCCAGCCGCTCTGCCGTCAGCCGGAAGACCTCCGGGTTCCGCTTCTCCAGCCCCAGCTCCTGGGCAAAAATGAGGTCGGTAAAGAAGGGCTCCAGGCCGTGGCGGCGGAGGGCGGTGCGGCACAGCTCGGGCACACAGGCGGTGACCAGGGCCATAGGCTCTCCCTGGTCCCGGCAGCGGTTGAGGAACTCCAAAGCCCCGGGCTTCATCTCCACCCGGGCATAGGCCTCCTCCGCCCCCGCCATCCACTCGCCCATGATGGCCTCCGGCGTCATGTCCAGGTGGTAGTAGTCCCGGGTGAATACGGCGGCCACCGGGAAGATGGAGTGGCCCACGGTGTGGGCATACTCCTCGGTGGGCGTGAGGCCGTGGCGACCCAGAAAGCGCAGGTCGATGTCCTCCCAGATGCCGTTGGAGTCGATGAGGGTGCCATCTAAATCAAATAAGAGCATAACAGTGTCTCCTCTATAGGGTTCAATTTGTCAAATCCAGAACCGCCAGGGGAAGTCCACCGCCTCCTCGGCGTAGTCGATGCCGATCCGTTTTCCGGCGTGGATCTCGCCTGCCGGCAGACCGCCGCCGCAGAGGAAGAGGGTTTCCCCGGTGAGGTCCAGGCCGTTGTGGGCGCGGGTGATGGCCATGGCCTTGCACACCTTGCCGGGACCATTGAGAAAATTCTTCCGCTGGTAGGCCGTCAGCTGGGAGAGGTCCCGTCCAAAGCGGTTTCGGGCCATCCGGTCGGCCCCCTCCACTGCCTCCACACCCCGCAGCAGCACAGCGGCGGCGGTGCCCTCCCCCTCGGTGACAAAGTTGAGACAGTGGTACATGCCATAGATGAGGTAGACATAGGCCGTGCCCGGCCGGGCGTACAGGGTTTCGGTCCGGGCCGTCCGGCGGCCGCCATAGGCGTGGCAGGCCTTGTCCACCGCGCCAATGTAGGCCTCGGTCTCGGTGATGCGGACCACCAGCTCCTCTCCCGCTACCCGGTGGATCAGGCGGCACCCCAGCAGGTCCCGGGCCACCTCCAGGGTGTCCCGGTCATAAAAGGCCCGGGTCAGCTTTTCCACAGGCATCCCTCCCGTGCGGCAGTATACCCTATATTTTATCACACCCAAAGGAGAGGTACAACATGAGCGAGACAACACAGGAGGGTGTCCTGGCGAAGTTCGCCACGCCACTCATCATCCTGGCCACCATCATCTGGGGCAGTTCCTTTGTGGTGATGAAAAACAGCGTGAATGTGCTGCCCACCTTCTGGCTGCTGGCCATTCGGTTCAGCTTTGCCGCGCTGGTGCTGGGGGTGGTCTTCTGGAAGCGGTGGAAGCTGCTGGACCGGCAATATCTCATCGGCGGTACCGTCATGGGCTTTTGCCTCTTTTTGGCCTATGCCTTCCAGACCTTTGGCCTGGACCTCACCACCTCGGGAAAAAACGCCTTTTTTACCGCCGTCTACTGCGTCATTGTGCCCTTCCTCTACTGGGCCATCGCCCGCCGCCGCCCTGACCGGTACAACGTGCTGGCTGCCTTCCTGTGCGTCGCCGGTATCGCCCTGGTGTCGGTCACCGGGGAGAGCGCCACGGCTTTCAACCTGGGCGATGTGCTCACCCTCGTCGGGGGTTTTTTCTTTGCCTGCCACATTGTAGCGGTGGCAAAATATTCCGAAGGCCGGGATATTTTTCTCCTCACCACTTTACAGTTTGCCTCCTTCGCCCTCTTCTCCTGGCTGGGCGCCCTCTTCGCCAGTCCTGCCCCCGACCCCGCCGTCTTCAACGGTGGACTCGTTTTCAGCCTGGTCTATCTGGTCCTCTTCGCCTCGGCGGGCGCCCTCCTCTTTCAGAACATCGGCCAGAAGTACACCGCCCCCGCCACGGCGGCGGTGCTCCTCTCCCTGGAGGCCCCCTTCGGCGTCTTTTTCTCCATCCTCTTTGCCCATGAGCGGCCCACCCCTCTGATGTTCCTGGGCTTTGCCCTCATTTTTGTCGCCGTGGTGTGCTCCGAGACCAAATTCTCCTTTCTGAGAAAAAAAGGTTGACATCGACGGTCCATGTGCGTATAATGACACACAAGTAAATCACTTTTAAACCTGTGACGGAGAGAAGTAACCGGCCGATTCCAAGCCAAAGAGAGTCCCGGATGGTGAGATCGGGGCGCGGGGAAACCGGTGAATGGCCTCCGGAGGGCGGCTCAAACAGCGCGGAGAGCGCTTAGTAGGTGCCGACGGGTCCCCACCCGTTATCCATCGGGCACGCATGATGGTGCGTGAAGCGAGTGGACGCGCAAGCGTCAATTTGGGTGGTATCGCAGAAGCATTTCAAACGCTTTTGTCCCATGTGTGGGACAAAAGCGTTTTTTGCATCTGCTGGCTCCATCTGCCGCCCAATACTCAAAAAAGGAGAAACATACCATGAAAAGCAATCTGAAGAAACTGACCGCCTTTACCGCCGCCTCCGCCCTGACCCTCTCTCTCGCCGCCTGCTCCGGCGGCACCGCCTCCACCCCGGCCCCCACAGACAGCGCTACGGTGGAGAACACCTCCTCCGCCGGAGAGGGGAGCAAGACCTATACCGTGGCGGTGGTCAAGCAGATGGACCACGCCTCTCTGGACGAGATCGCCGATGCCATCACCGCCCGCCTGGACGAGATCGCTGCCGAGGAGGGTGTGACCATCCAGTACGAGGTCTACAGCGGGCAGAACGACCAGACTGTGCTGCGGCAGCTGGGGGACCAGGCCATTGCCGATGGGGTGGATGCCCTTATCCCCATCGCCACCACCGCCGCCCAGGTCATGACGGTGTGCGCCGAGGAGAGCCAGACCCCGGTGGTCTTTGCCGCCATCTCCGACCCCGCCACCGCCGACCTCACCGGCTTTGACTATGTGACCGGCACCAGCGACGCCCTGGATACCAACCTGATCATGGATATGATTTTCGCGCAGGACCCCGAGACCGCCAAGGTCGGCCTCCTGTACTCCCTGTCCGAGCCCAACTCCACCACCCCCATCGCCGACGCCAAGGCCTATCTGGACGGCAAGGGTGTGAGCTATGTGGAGGTCACCGCCAACACCAACGATGAGGTCATCGCCGCCGCCAGCTCCCTCATCGCCGACGGGGTGGACGCCATCTTCACCCCCACCGACAACGTGATCATGGCCGCCGAGCTTGCCATCTACGAGGACCTGATCGCCGCGGGCATCCCCCACTACACCGGGGCCGACTCCTTCGTGCGCAACGGTGCCTTCGCCACCTGCGGCGTCAACTACACCCAGCTGGGCGCCGACACCGCCGACCTGGCCTATGAGGCCATGACGCAGGGCATGGACGCCATGGAGGACTACTACCTGGCCTCCGGCGGCATCATCACCGTCAACACCGAGACCGCCGCGGCCCTGGGCGCGGACTACTCCGTCTTTGAGAGCTTGGGCCAGGTGGTCACCGTCACCACCACCGAGGAGTAAATAAGAGAAGCGGGAAGACCCCCGGCGAAACCGCCGGGGGATTTCCCCTGTGAAAGGAGCGCGCGCTATGCTCTATGTGATCCAGACGGCCCTGGAGCTGGGCTTTCAGTACGCCCTGGTGGCCATGGCCCTTTTCCTCAGCTACCGGGTGCTGGACATCGCCGACCTGACCACCGACGGCTGCTTCGTGCTGGGCTGCGCGGTGTCGGTCACCCTCACCGCCGCGGGCCACCCCTTCCTGGCCATCCCCGCCGCCATGCTCTCGGGGGCCTGCGCCGGGTTCGTCACCGCCTTCCTCCAGACCAAGCTGGGGGTGCCCTCCATCCTGGCGGGCATCGTCACCAACACGGGGCTCTATACCGTCAACCTCCTGGCCCTGGGCTGGAAGGCCAACCAGTCCCTGCTCAAGCAGGAGACCCTCTTCACCCTGCTGGAGAGCACCGGCTTTGGGGGGGAGTGGTCCGCCGTCCTCCTCTCAGGGGCCATCACGGTGCTCATGGGGGTGCTGCTGGTGCTCTTCCTCAATACCCGGCTGGGCCTGTCCATCCGGGCCACCGGCGATAACCGGGACATGGTGCGCGCCTCCTCCATCAACCCCACCTTCACCATCACCATCGGCCTTTGCATCGCCAACGCCCTCACCGGCCTCTCCGGCGCGGTGGTGGGCCAGGCCCAGAAGAGCGCCGACATCAACAGCGGCACCGGCATCGTGGTCATCGGCCTGGCCTGCCTCATCATCGGGGAGACCGTCGTGGGCCGGGGGGGCATGCTCCGGGGCGCCGTGGCCGTGATCTTGGGCAGCTTGGTCTACCGCTTCGTCTACGCCCTGGTCCTCCGCTCGCCCATCCCCATCGGCTGCCTCAAGCTGGTCACCGCCATCGTGGTGGCCCTGTCCATCGCGGCCCCCACCCTCAAGCAGTGGGCCGCGCTGCAGAGCAGGAAACGCCGCAGCCAGGCTGCGGGAAAGGGGGCGCGCTGACATGCTGGAACTCTCTCACCTCTCCAAGACCTTCAACCCCGGCACCGTCAACGAGAAGAAGGCCATCCAGGACCTCTCCCTCACCCTGGAGGAGGGGGACTTCGTGACCATCGTGGGCTCCAACGGGGCGGGGAAGAGCACCCTCTTCAACGCC
>DXCX01000115.1 GCA_019115785.1 Candidatus Intestinimonas merdavium
CATCTCACGATAGAGGGGGCAGGTGTCCAACAGTTTCTCATGCTTGCCGGTGTCCTCGATGCGGCCATCGTTTACCACGATGATCTGATCCGCTCCGGTGATGGTACTCAGACGGTGGGCAATGACCAGCACGGTCTTGCCCGCTACCAGTTTCGCTACCGCCTGCTGAACCAAGGCTTCGTTTTCTGGATCAATGTAGGCGGTGGCTTCGTCCAGAACCACGATGGGGGCGCCTTTCAGCATGGCCCGGGCGATGGCAATGCGCTGCCGCTCGCCGCCAGACAGATGGGCGCCGCCCCCGCCCACGATGGTGTCATAGCCCTGTTCCAGGGCACGGATGAAATCGTCACACCCGGCGGCCTTAGCCACGGCTTCCACCTCTTGGTCGGAAGCGGAGGGGCGGCCCATGCGGATGTTTTCCCGCACGCTCTCGTCAAAGAGGTAGTTGTCCTGGGACACAAAGGCCACCTGGTCGTAGAGCTGGGAGAGAGGGATTTTCTTCAAATCCTGTCCGCCCAGAGTGATGGCGCCGGCGGACACGTCCCAGAACCCGGCAATCAGTTTGGCGATGGTGGACTTGCCGGAGCCGGAGGGCCCTACAAAGGCGGTCATGGTGCCGACAGGGATGGTGAGGGACACATCGTGGAGGACCTCCTTGTCCGCGTGGTAGCCAAAGGACACATGGGAGAGCCGAATGTCCCGCCTCTGAAACTGCACCGGGGCATTCCCGTGGTCCTGCTCCTGGCCGTTCAGAATTTCATCCACCGAGCCCACGATGGTGCCTACCTTGGCTAGGCTGTCCACAAAGTCTATGGCGGAGAGCAGCGGCCCGGCGATGCCCAGGGACAGCACGATGGTAGTAATGAAGGTCTCTACCGGCAGGCTTCCACCGGCGTACAGGAGCCAGCCCACCGGCAGAATGGTTATCATGGTGGTGGGGGAGATGGCCTTGGACAGGGAGATGGGCAGCTGGCAGCTCTTCATCCAGTGGTAAAAATACGAGGCATTGGCTTTCACGCTGTCGGAAAACCGGGCGTAGGACTGCTTCCCCTGATTGAAGGCTTTGATGACCTCAATGCCGCCGATGTACTCCACGATGGCGCTGTTCATGGCTTGGGTGGTTTTGACGGACCCCTCATACTGCGCCCCGTAGTTTTTCATCACCGCCATCATGAAGGCCATGCCCACCGGGATGGACACCAGGCTCAGCAGGGCCATCCTCCAGTCCAATACGAACAGGTAGATAAGGATGCATACCGGACCCAGCACATTGGCTGTCATCTCCGGAAGCAGGTGGGCCAGGGGCCGCTCCATGCTCTCCACCTGGTCCACAATGACCTGTTTCATCTGGCCGCTGGAGGTATCCAGGATGGTGCCCAGGGGCATCCTGGGGAGTTTTTCCAGGAGTCTCTCCCGGATGGATTTCAGAATAGAGAAGGTGGCCTTGTGGGAGATAGAAAGGGCGAGGGAGTATAGAGATGCCCGCAGCAGAAACCCCACCAGGGCCACGGCGCACCAGGTCAGGTAGAACGAGAATTCCTGGTTTCCGGACAACAGGCCAAGGATGATCTGAGCGGCGGCAAAGTAGGGGGCCATGCCACACAGCACCCCCACCACGGCGGACAGGATGGCCTGGATCAGGCTGCCGTGCTGTGCCTCACCCAGTTCCCATAGCCGAAGCATGGGATTTTGTTGCTTCATCGTGAATTCCTCCTTAATGGTTAGTGATTGCTAACTTTCTGTGAAATCAAAAGGCTGTACCCAGCAGGGGACAGCCTGCTTGATTCAAGGTTGGGGATCGAACACCGTGCTGAAGCCCGCCATATGGTAGTCGTTGAGCATCTTCACATAGCGGCGAGCTGCGGCGCGGTCCATGTTGTGGCGTACTACCTCAAACATCCCGTTGAAATAGGCGGTGACGATGATGTGAATGAACTCCTCCGTCACTTGGCCGGACTTCACGCTCTCGCAGCCGATGATCTCCATGTACTGGTAGGTGTACTCCACCTCGATGTCCACCAGCTCGTCCAGAAAACAGGCAAACCGGGTGCCGTGCGCCCCATCCAGCAGGAGGCGGAACACATCAAAGTGGTCGTAGATGTAGTCCAGCAGATCCAGCTGATGGCGGGCGGTGTACTGCCCCATCTCCGCTTTCTGCGTCTCGCCGTCCAGTTGGTGGAAGCTCTCCTGGATCTCCCGGAACATGGCCCGGAACTCGTCCACCACCGGCTCCACAAGGCAGCGGAACAGGCCCTCTTTATCCCCAAAGCGGGTGTAGATGGACCCGGTGCTGGTGCCTGCCTCCTGGGCGATGGTCCGCAGGGAGGCATCCAGAAAACCCTTGGATAAGAACTCCTCTTTGGCACACTCCAACACCCGGTCATAGACGCCGGGTTTCTGCTTTGCCATACGGTCACCTTCTTTCAAACTATATTCATAACAATGTTTTATAACGATGTTTTGAATATAGCACGCGACATTCCCTTTGTCAAGCCCTGTGCAGGAAAAAAGGACGCAGTGTCCTTTCGACACTGCGTCCCGGGAATATGTTCTTTTGCTATGCGCTATCTTTGCGGTTCCATCCCCGGCTCTGCTGGCGCACCGTGACGAAGTTCCGGTAAATGCCATCCTCCTCCATCAGAGACTGGTGGGTGCCCCGCTGGGCGATCTCCCAGTCCGAGATGACCAGGATCTGATCCGCGCCCCGGATGGTGTTCAGCCGGTGGGCGATG
>DXCX01000116.1 GCA_019115785.1 Candidatus Intestinimonas merdavium
CGCCGCAATGCGTTTGTCCCGGTCCCAGTCATTACCTCGTTTGAGGAATTTAATGAACAGCTCTTGGAGTGGTGCGAAAAGAACGCTGACCGGCTCCACTACAAGCACAAGGTTCCCATCCGGGAACTTTGGGAAGAGGACAAGGCGGCACTTTTAGAGCTGCCGCAGTATCCCTTCTCTGTGTTCCGCTAGGCCACGGGGCGCTGAGCCCGCTCCGGCACCTCATAGGGCTTGCCGAATCGGATTCCCCAATCAAGAAATAGGCGCAGCCGTACTTTCATTGGATGGACGCCCGTCTTGGCTACAATGAAGCTTCCCTTGGGCATGGTCTTTAGCTCGTCCGGTGTCATCAAGGGGCGCTCTATCATCTGGAGGCTCTGGGATGGGTCGTTTTTTCCTCTGCTGATGGAGCCGCTCATGACTGTTCGGCTTCCAAGTGCCTTGGAGACCTCCACTGCTGTCTGGCTGGAGGGTGCAAAGCCACCGAAGATATTCACCTGGCAGTTATCAACTATGATCTCTGAGCCTTCTCTACCGTAGTTTTTCTGGAGCTGGCCAGTGATGCTCTGCACGATGGGCACCAACATCAGGCCACGGGAGCGAGATGCGGAAAACATCAGCTCCAGTGACTGGATGGGTGGGCAAGTTCCCAACTCATCCGCAAAAAACACCACCCGATTCTTTAGTCGGCCGCCGTTCTCGTCCGCAACGGTGAGGATCTCCCGATAGAGATTTTGGAGAATAAGGCTGACCATGAAATACTTGGTCTGATCCTCCTCCGGCAGTACGATAAAAATAGCGGATTTTTGATTGCAGAAGATTTCTGCATCGATGGCAGTGTCGAAACACAGGATCTGCTCCATCTCGCTGTCCAGAAAAGCATTCAACCTTGAGAGTACCGCCTCGCATTCCTCCTGCGTGTGGTGCCAGGTGTACCTCCTGTCAGTGCATACCTGAGCGGCGTCCATTAACGGCGGCAACGGGCCCCTCGGTTGTTTGTTCTACAAGTTCATTTCTGGTTCCTGGGATAGTTCCAGTCGTTCTTGAAGATCCGGGACGGTATATTCGATTTTTGTTCTGGCCTCCTGGAGAGCCTTCATCTGCTTGTCTTCGGGTTCAGGGCCTTCCTCCAGGAAGAAGTCGGTGGCCCGATACAACTCTGCGAGCTGATCTGCGGAGAATAACTGAGCTCTGGAGATCAGCCCGGAACGAACAGCAAAGTCTTCCTTGGCTGCGTGGTAGTTTCCCTCAAAGTAATGACCATGGCTAACTCCGCGCCGATCAAAATCCCAGACCCAGGTAACAAATTGGTACCCCCGGTCATTTTCGCGTTCTCGGCCGGCAAGCACAGCACATCCGAAGTCTGCCAGTAAGCGGAACTCCTCCTTCAGATCACTGGCGCGAAGAAGTGGGGAGCTCTGAACCGCCTCCACATATTCATAAACTTCGTCAGCTGTTGCCCCCACTCGGTGGTACAGGTCATTGACTTCCTCATTCTTGCTTCCTGCGGGTAAAATGTAAATTTCACTGCTGGTGGTTACACAGAGAACCGGCTGCCCATGGAGCGAAACACTCAGATTCTGAGTACCTGCATAGGACGATTCGATTCCTTCTTTCCGCAAGCGGCGGGAAAGCTCCGCATAAAATTTTTCTCTCACAAAGAATACCTCCAATCAAAAATAGCCGAGATCTCCTTTTGAGATCCCGGCATAAATAAGGATTTATATGAATTGTCCACAAAAGAGATGCGAACCCTCATGTGCATTCTGCTTGGATGCGAATGAGCCGTTTCTGGCTGCTCCGCTTATTTTTTTGTTTTCCTATAATGCAAGAACGGGCTATCAGAGAAGTGCGAAAAGGGAATGCAGACAGGGCCTGCGAATTGTTCGGTATCATTTTTTTGAAAAGGCAGGGAAACGGTTGAGCTGCGGGCCCGCTATTTTTGCAAAAAAGTTGCAAAAAAGCCGTGAAACTTATAATTTCACGGCTTTTTATGGTGGACCTAATCGGGATCGAACCGACGACCTTACGGATGCGAACCGTACGCTCTCCCAGCTGAGCTATAGGCCCATATTTGGTTATTTTGTATATTTTTGCTTGACTTGTTTGTGCAATTTGCTGTTTTGGTAGGGCAGGTGTTATGTTGCGCTGGCTCTCCCAGCTGAGCTATAGGCCCAAATCAACAGTTCCCAAAGCGGAACAGAAGAATAAAGCAATATGAAATTATAGATGTGGCAGAAAACCGAACCCTTTGCGCTCCCAACTGCGCTACAGGCCCAAATAGATTGGAAATGTAAGCAAGGAAACCATTCTATTCTGGCGAGAATGGCTTAACGGACAATATTATAGCATAATTCTAAGTTTTGTAAAGCCTTTTTTTGCAAAGCGGAAAAACAGGATTGATAAATTCTGAGAAGTGTAGTACAATACAATGTACCGGCTTTGCCGGACCTGGTCGTAGTCCGGCGCGGAGCAAGGCCGCACTAGTTGGGGAGATAGCGGTGCCCTGTACCTGCAACCCGCTACAGCAGGGATGAATCCCGGTCCCCGGAGCCGCGATGTGTCGTCTGCCCCAGGTAAGCGACGATGATAGATTGGTCCTGCGCAACGGAAACCCGTGAACCATGTCAGGCGGGGAACCGAGCAGCATTAAGCGGATCCTTCCGTGTGCCGCAGGGTTGCCGTTCTTGAGTTGGCTGCCTGGGTTACGGACATAGCGCGGTATTCAAAGACCGGTGTGCGGTCTTGTTCTGCGTCGGAAGAAGTCGGATAAGAGAGGGAGGGGCACGGCGCAACCGCGTCCCTCTCTTGCTGTTTTGGGAGGGATAGAGGATTGTATCAGGCGCTCTACCGAAAATGGCGTCCCCGCACCTTTGACGATGTGGTGGGACAGTCCCACATCACCGAGACGCTGAAGCGGCAGGTATCCACCGGCCGCCTCTCCCATGCCTACCTGTTCACCGGTACCAGAGGGACCGGAAAGACTACCTGCGCCAAGATTCTAGCCAGGGCGGTCAACTGTGAGCACCCTGTGGACGGCAACCCCTGTAATCAATGTGATGCCTGCAAGGGCATTGAGAACGGTTCCATTTTGGATGTACTGGAGCTGGATGCTGCCTCCAACAACGGTGTGGACCAGGTTCGCGCCCTTCGGGATGAGGCAGTCTATACCCCCGCCGCTGTCCGTAAGCGGGTCTATATCGTGGACGAGGTCCATATGCTCTCCACACCAGCGTTCAATGCTCTGTTGAAGATCCTGGAGGAGCCTCCGGAGCACCTGATGTTCATCTTGGCCACCACCGAGCTGCACAAAGTGCCCGCCACCATCAAGTCCCGCTGCCAGCAGTTTTCCTTCCAGCGCATTCTGCCCGGAGACATTGCTTGCCGGCTCCACTATGTGGCTGGGCAGGAGGGCATCCAGCTTACGGCTGAGGGGGCATCTTTGCTGGCACGGCTGGCCGATGGTGGACTGCGGGATGCCCTTTCCTTGCTGGACCAGTGTGCCGGTACCGACGGGCCGGTGGATGAGCAGCATATCCTGGACGCTTTGGGGCTGGCGGGCAATCTGGAGTCGGCAAAGCTCATGGGGCGTGTGGTCCAGCGAGATACCCAGGGGGCTTTGGAGGACCTGGCCAGGCTGTATGGCGGCGGAAAGGATGTCTCCACAGTGCTGGGAGAGCTCTCTGCCCTGGCCCGGGACCTGCTGATTCGGAAGACGGCGCCACGGTCCGGCAATGCCCTCCTCAGCGGCAACTGGGACGAGGGCACCATGCGGGGACTCTCCGAGCACTTTGCCGCCCCTAGGCTGGTGTGGATACTGACGGTGCTCCAGGGGGTACTATCTGATTTGCCCCGGAGCAGCAATCGGAGGACCGATGCTGAACTGTGCCTCATCCGACTGTGTGATGAGCGGCTGGATGAGAGCGTCCAGGCCCTTTCTGCCCGACTGGATCGAGTGGAGCAGCAGCTCTCAGCAGGTCTGCCTATGCAGGTCCAGAGCACTCCCATACCCTCCCCCAATATGGAACCAGGACTAGAAAAGGCGCAGGATGCCCCTATGGAACGGGTGGAGGCGCCTGTTGCGGAAAAACGTTCGGTTCAGGCCTCTAAAGCGGCGGATCAGGAATCGGAACCCATATCCCGGCAGCAGGAGGTCCACGTACCCACCGCGTCCACAGCTGGCGGAGGGTCAGCGGATGACGGCAGCTTCTGGCAGGCCCTTTCTCCTGCGCTGAAGGACAAGGTACCTCGGAATGCCTGGATTTTTTTGGGGAATCCTGCGATGGTTCAGGGACGCATGGAACCCGGCGTCCTGACGCTGTGGACGGATGATGAGCTGGTGAAAAACGCTGTGAGCCGTCCGGCGGTGCTGGAGACGATCCGCGCCCTGGCCCAGGCCCGGCTGGGGGAGCCGGTGCGGGTGCAGGCAAAGGTGGGAAAGGCCCCCACACCTGTCGGTGCCCCGGCGGCCGCACATGACAATCTGGACGATCTGCTGGCCATGGGCCGGCGATTTGATAACATTACCATCAAGGAGTGACGAACAATGGCAAAGGGATTCGGCAGCCGCGGCATGGGCGGCATGGGCGGCGGCATCAACATGAATATGATCAAGCAGGCCCAGAAGATGCAGCAGGATATGCAGAAGATGCAGGCTGAGCTGGAGAACAAGGAGTACACTGCCCAGGCCGGCGGCGGGGTGGTCTCCGCCACGGTGAGCGGCAGGCATGAGCTCAAGAGCATCGTCATTGACCCCGAGGCTGTGGACCCTGACGATGTGGAGATGCTCCAGGATCTCATTGTGGCGGCGGTCAACGAGGCCATGCGCGCCGCGTCCTCTGACGCCGCCTCCGCCATGGGGCAGATCACCGGAGGGCTGGGCCTGCCGTTCTAAATGGGAGCGACACCATTAGCAGTCTGAGGTGCCGTTGTCAAGGCGGCGCCTGTCCCCCCAACAGGGGGAGGAGCGGGGCGACCCAGCCGGGCGGAAAAGGGAAAAGTGAGAAAATCTCCGGGCCATGTCAAGATGGTCCGGAGATTTTTCTTGGGTTGAAAAGGTCAAGCGACCTTCTGGGGTGCGCGGAACATGGCAAGAAAGATGACAAAGAGCAATCCACAGCAGAGGAGGATGGACAATTCGTCCAGCAGGTCGGTGGCCCAGACCCCCAGGGCGCCGCCCAGCAAGAAGCAGAGAATGATGCCATAGTACTGAAAACTGCGCTTTAAGGCCACAGGGTCCCTATCCCGGAGGCCGTGGTAGAGCAGCTCTGTGCCGCTGCGCAGGTTGCCGGTGCACATGGTAGTGGCCAGGGCGTTGCCTCTGATTTTGCGGAAGGCCTCCACCTGCATGGCGCAGACAAAGGAGACAGCCGCGTTGACGGCGCTGTCCCAGGGGCCTTGGGGGAGAAAGGCGGTGACCAGGAGGATGAGGGCCTCCAGGGCCACCACGGCCTGCCGCCAGTGGAGGATGTGAGAGGTGCGGAAATGGTCCCGGATCAGCTCCGCCACAACGATACCCATGGCAAAGGACAGAATGGGGGGCAGGTAGTGGGGAAGGGCAGTGAGGTCCCCCTGGGCCAGGCGGATGGCCAGGAGCACCAGGTTTCCGGTCTGGGCGTTGGAGAAGACGCCGCCCCGGGTGAAGTAGGTGTAGGCATCCAGAAAGCCTCCCCCCACGGTGAGGAGGGCCCCCAGGGAGTAGGCCTCGGACATCTGGGCGGGGTGCTCTGTCATGGCTGGACCCTCCCTGCGCGATTGCCCAGGGGGATGACCCCCTGATAGGTCTCAGGGCAGACCTCCCGAATCTTGGCCTGGAGCTTTTTTAGGTCCTCAAAGGCCTCGGGCCGCTTCCGTGGGTCCCGGAGGAGAGCGGAGGGGTGGTACATGGCCATCATATGGACCCCGGCCTTTTCAAACCACTGTCCGTGCTCTCGGGTGATCTTGAAGTCCTCACGGATGAGCCGCATGGCGGCGATACGGCCCAGACAGATGATGATCTTGGGGCGGATCAGGGCCACCTGATTACGGAGGTAGCCGATGCAGGCCTCGATCTCCGCGTTGAGGGGATCACGGTTTTGGGGGGGGCGGCATTTGACCATATTACCAATGAAATAGCGGGAGCGGTCCAGATCGATGATGGAAAGCATTTCGTCCAGGAACTGTCCGGCCCGGCCCACAAAGGGGCGGCCGGTCAGATCCTCCTGCTCGCCGGGGCCCTCGCCGATGAACATGAGATCGGCGGTGCGGAGCCCTTCGCCAAAGACCACATGGTGTCTTGTTTCACATAGAGAACAGTTCCGGCAGCTGCCGCAGGCAGCCTCCAGATCAGACCAGTTGAGCATGCTTGATACGCCTCTTTTCCTGATGAGCGATGAGGGGTATAAGCAGTATAGCACAAAAGTCCTCTGACAAAAACCCCGGGAATGAGAAAATTAGGAGTTGACATTTTGCGGAAAAGCGCATATACTACGTCCAACAAAGGCGATGAACGAGACCGTCCCCCGTGAGGGCCGCCAGAGAATCCGGGTCACCGACTGAGAGCCCGGTCCGGCAGGATGGGGAGGCGCAACACTCTGCGAGCCGGGGAACCGAGCCTGCCAGCTGGCGGGGGAGAGTCCCACGTGTTCCCGCGTTAAGGGAGACAAGGGGCCGCTTCAAGGGTGAAGCGGCAAACTTTGGGTGGTACCGCGGATATTTCCGTCCCGAAGCTGTTGTGTGCAGCTTCGGGACTTTTTTGTTTTTTTCACGGTAAATGCCCGAAAAAGGAATGAAAGGACGTGAACGGTATGGAATTCATCACTGGAACCAAAATGGACGGGGGACTGGCGTACAACGACATCCTGGAGGGCGGACGGCGAAACCAGACCGTTCAGGTCTCGGGGATGGTCCATGTAAAGCAGTCTGTGGGTGGTGGACTTGCCTTTCTGAAGCTGCGGCTCCGGGATGGGCTTCTCCAGTGTGTGTGCGACGGCCTGGACCTCACCCAGGTGCCGGAGGAATCGGCTGTGACAGTCACCGGCGCGCTGCGGGAGGAGCCCAGGGCCCCTGGTGGGGTGGAGCTGGCCGCCCAGTCGGTGGAGGTTCTCTCCCGACCAGCGGAGCCCATGCCGGTGCCGGTGGCCAAGGCCAAGCTCAACATCAACCTGGACACCGAGCTGGGCCTGCGCCCGGTACTGCTGCGGCACCTGCGGGAGCGGAGCATCTTCCGAATTCAGGCCGGATTGAGCCGGGCGTTTCGGGCGTATCTGCAAAGGGAGGGCTTTACCGAGGTCCACACCCCCAAGATCGTCCACGCCGGGGCGGAGGGCGGCTCCAACATCTTCCGGCTGGACTACTTCGGTCGGAAGGCCTACCTGGCCCAATCCCCACAGTTTTATAAGCAGACCATGGTGGGGGTCTTTGAGCGGGTCTACGAGGTGGCTCCCGTCTTCCGGGCGGAGAAGCACTCCACCACCCGCCACCTCAACGAGTATACCTCCATGGACTTTGAGATGGGCTTCATCCGGTCCTTTGCCGATGTGATGGAGATGGAGACGGGCTTTCTCCGGTACGCCATGGACCTGCTGAAGCGTGAATACGCCGATGACCTCGCCCGGCTGAAGCTGGCCGTACCCGAGGTGGACCAAATCCCTGCCGTCCGCTTTGACGAGGCCAAGCGCCTGGCGGCGGAGAAGTACGGCTACAAGATCCGGGACCCCTACGACCTGGAGCCCGAGGAGGAGCATGCCATCGGGCGCTATGCCCGAGAGGAGTGGGGGAGCGAGTTCGTTTTTATTACCCACTACCCCGGGAAAAAGCGGCCCTTCTACGCCATGGACGACCCGGAGGACCCCAGGTACACCCTCTCCTTCGACCTGCTCTTCCGTGGGCTGGAGGTTACCACCGGCGGACAGCGCATCCACGACTATGTCCAGCAGGTGGCCAAGATGGAGAAGCTTGGCATGGACCCGGCAGAATTTGAGAGCTATCTCATGATCCACAAGCACGGCATGCCCCCCCACGGCGGTCTGGGCATCGGTCTGGAGCGGCTCACCATGCAGCTGTGCGGCCTGGACAATGTGCGCTACGCCAGCCTGTTTCCCCGGGACCTGAGCCGGCTGGAGCCCTGATGTGAGAATGGAGGTTTGACAATGAAGATCACGGAAGAGATGGTGGACTACGTCTCCATTCTGGCCCGGCTGAAGCTGCCCCAGGAGGAGAAGACCCGGATGACCGGTGAGCTGGAGCAGATCCTGGCCTATATGGATGTGCTCAACGGTCTGGATACGGCGGACATCGAGCCCATGAGCCACATTTTCCCCCTGAAAAATGTGCTCCGGCCGGATGAGGTGGTGCCCTCTGAGGACCGGGCCGTCCTGCTGGCCAACGCCCCGGTCCCCGATGAAGAGGCCTTTCTGGTACCCAAAACCGTGGAGTGAGGAGGCAGAGAGATGGAACTTTGGGACTATACCGCCCTGGAACTGGGCGGGCTTATACAGAAGGGGGAGGTCTCTCCTACCCAAGCGGCCAAAGCCGCCCTGGCGCGGATGGGGGCCGAGCAGGGGAAAAACAACGCCTTTGTCACCACCCTGGATGAGGAGACGGTATTGAAGCAGGCCGCCGAGGTGGAGCGGCGCCTGGCGGTGGGGGAGGCCCTCTCCCCCCTGGCGGGGGTCCCCATGGCCCTCAAGGACAACATCTGC
>DXCX01000117.1 GCA_019115785.1 Candidatus Intestinimonas merdavium
AAAAAATACAAGTACGGGAGATAAATTTCCCGTACTTGCGTATCAAAAAATATTATCAATAGAAATGATAAATCCGAACACATTACCCACCTGGATAATGTAGTTCGGATTATCATTGTTTGGTCCGAGTGACTGGATTCGAACCAGCGGCCTCTTGAACCCCATTCAAGCGCGATACCAAACTTCGCCACACCCGGTTGTCAACCCTGTATCCAGGCGACTCATTTATATTAGCATGCTTTCCCACAGATTGCAAGTCTTTTTTTCAAATTTCTAAAAAAATTTTTTCAGGCTCCGGGATGCAGAGGAAGTATCCCGGAGCCCATTTTCTTTGTTGTTTTCCGCGGTCATGGCATTCCGTAGGCCGCCAGCCGCTCAGTCAGATGAGCTACAAATGTTTCCCGGTCCGCTTGGGTAACCAAGGTAGCATTACTGCCAGAGGACATTTTGGCATCGCTATATGCGTCAGTCACCGTCTTGCCTCGGGTGTACTTCCCCTGGCATTCCACCCCTATCCAGCAGGATATTCCCTCAAAGAGCTCAGGCTCCAAGGCATACATCATCGCGCAGGGGTCGTGCATGGGGGCGCCAGGCACCAGGAAGCGTTGATGCCACTCCACCCCACAGCCCATGGTTCTGGCTGCGAAGACCGCCTGAGGCGTTCCCAGTGCCTCCAGCTGGTCGATCTCATCCTGAGTAAAATAGGCCTTGTGAGTCACATCCAGACCGCACATGACCAGTGGAATACCAGAACGGAAGACGATATCTGCGGCCTCCGGGTCGGCATAGATATTATACTCCGCCGCTGGAGTGGTGTTGCCGAAATCGGTAGCGCCTCCCATGAGGACAATCCGTTTGATATGGGATGGGAGCTCCGGATACTTAACCAGAGCGATGCCCAGGTTGGTCAGCGGTCCCGTGGCCACGATCACCAGCTCTTTCCCATATTCCTGGGCCTTCTGCCAGATCACATCCCACGCAGTCCCCTCTCCCAGGGGAAACGCGGGCTCCGGCGCCGGGATGCCCAGCAGGCCGTCGGCGCCGTGTACCTCGTCCGCCGTCACCTGCTCCCCAAACATGGGACCGCTGGCACCGGCGAAAACCGGCACCGCCACCCCGGCCAAAGTGAGGACCCGGCGGGCATTGAGGCTAGTCTTGTCCAGCCCCACATTCCCGGCCACCGCCGTCACCGCCACCAGCTTCAGCTCTGGCGCGCGGGCGGCCAGCAGCAGCGCCACAGCGTCATCAATGCCGGGATCACAGTCCAGGATCACCGGCTGTCTGTTCTCATCCATTGTTGTTCCTCCCATCAGCTGTAAGAGGCCGCGGCCTTGGTCAGCAGATCCACAAAGCCCTCTCGGTCCAGGTCCAGAATCACCCGGGCATTGGGGGCGTGCCCCGAAAGATGATACCGGTCTCCGATGGTAGCCCCCCGGCAATAGGTCCCCTGGGTCTCCACCGCTACGTACATCTCCTCCATGCGGAAGAGTTCCGGAGCAATGAGGGCGGCCACCGCCACCGTGTCATGGACCGGCGCCCCCGCATAGCCCAGCTCTCGATGGAAGCCATAGAAAAACTCCAGCCAGCTGGCCACTACTTCAGCCACCGGATTATTTAGGGCACGGATGGTTTCAAAATCCTTTGGGAAGACCAGTGCCTTCTCGGTCACATCCAGACCAGCCATGGTGATGGGCACCCCAGAGCGGAAGACCAGGTCGGCGGCCTCCGGGTCCACCAGGATATTGAACTCCGCCGCTGGGGTCCAGTTCCCGTGGGTAACGCCGCCTCCCATCATGGAGATGCCAGCGATCTTTCCCTTCAGGTCAGGCCGGGTGAGGAGCAGGCTGGCCACATTGGTGAGAGGTCCGGTTGGCACCAGAGTCACCGGCTCCGGACTCTCCTCCAGTACCTTGGCCATCAGGGCGCAGGCAGGCTGATCCACGGGAAAGACCGCCGGTTCCGGCAGAACAGGGCCGTCCAGACCGGACTCGCCATGGACGCTGGGGGCGACCATCGGCTCACAGGCCAGCGGGCCGGGGCGGCCTTTTGCCAAGGGCGCGTTGATTCCCAGCAGGGTCATGACCCGCTGGGCATTATAGGTCGTTTTATCAATGGTCTGGTTGCCGCAGACCGAAGTGACGCCCCTGATATCCAGCAGAGGCGAGGACTGGGCCAGCATCCAGGCCATGGCATCGTCATGGCCCGGATCACCGTCCAGCAGGATGGGGATGGGTTTGGTCAAGTTGGGGACCTCCTTTTCTCTCTTGCAGCCTTACAGCTGGCCGCTCAGTGCCTGGTCAAAGTGCTCATTGATCTGTTGGGTAAACGCTTGTGCGGCGTTGTAGCCCATCTTCTTGTGGCGGTTGTTCATGGCCGCCACCTCCACGATGATGGCCAGATTCCGGCCCGGCTTCACCGGCACCGTAAGAGCAGGCACCTTCACATCCAAAATCACTGTATAAAGCTGCTCCAGCCCCAGCCGGTCATACATCGTCTCGTCGTTCCACTGCTCCAGATTGACCACCAGATCAATATCCTGGTCCTCTCTGACGGCCGACATGCCGAAGAGCTGCTGTACATCTACCACGCCGATGCCCCGCAGCTCAATATAGTGACGGATGAGCTCAGGGGCGGAGCCCACCAGACGCTTGACCCCCACCCGCTTGATCTCCACAGCGTCATCCGCCACCAGCCGATGGCCGCGCTTCACCAGCTCGATCGCTGTCTCACTCTTGCCTACGCCGGACTCGCCCAGCAACAGTACGCCCTCGCCATAGACTTCCACCAGCACACCGTGACGGGTGATTCGAGGCGCCAGATAGTTGCGCAGGGCCAGGATCAGGGCGCCCATGAAAGCAGTGGTAGTCTCCTGGGTGCGGAGGATGGTGCGGTCGTACTTCTCAGCCATCTCCATGAGCTCCGGGAAAGGCTCCATCCCCCGGGTAATGACCAGAGCAGGAATCTCATGGGCCAAAAAAGCATCAAAGCGCGCTCGCCGCTCCTCCGAGCTGATCTGCTCCAAATAGGTACTCTCCACCCGTCCCAGAAGCTGCATCCGCTTGGCGTCAAAATAGTCGAAAAAACCCACCAGCTGCAGACCCGGACGGTTTACGTCCTCCCGCTGGATGAGCACATCCTGATAGTTCTCCGCCCCCCGGAGGACTTCCAGATCAAATTCCTCAATGAGTTTGCCCAGCTTCACGGAATAACGGTTCTCCACATCCACCACTCCTTATTCACTGCCATGGCGCCCCGTCCAAGAGCGCTTTTTCCACTTTAGTATAACCGACTTCCCCCTGTTTCGCAACGACTATTCCGCCCCCGGAGAAAATTGCGGAGAAAATCGAAATTAGCACTTGCATTTTTCCAGAATATCTGCTATCATATCATTCGATGCTTTGTTATGAGCGAAACTTTGACCAGCGAGGAGGTTGAAGGAATCATGGCCAAATGCGAGTTTTGCGATAAGGGCGTTGTGTTCGGCATCCAGGTGTCCCACTCTCACCGCCGTTCCAATCGTCCTTGGAAGCCCAATGTGAAGCGCGTCAAGGCGATCGTCAACGGTAGCCCTAAGCACGTGTACGTTTGCACCCGCTGCCTCCGTTCGGGTAAGGTCACCCGCGCTGTGTGACTATTGGATAAAAAATTCCGCACGATAAAATCGTGCGGAATTTTTTTGCTTTGTGCCTCAAAAATCCCTCCGGCTCAGTGTCCGGAGGGATTTCTATGGTGCGCTTTATACCCAGCTGTCCTCGATCTCGTGCTTCTTTGCCCGGGTCATGAGCTCCTGGAGTACCACCTTGGGGTCCTTGCCGTGGTAGAGGACCTCATAGGCTGCGGCGGCGATGGGCATCTCCACTTCAAGCTTTTCAGCCAGGGCCTTGGCATTGGCGGCGGCGTAGTAGCCCTCCACCACTGCGCCGATCTCCTTGACGGCCTGGGCGGGCTCCATGCCCTTGCCGATGAGGATGCCGCAGCGGCGGTTCCGGGAGTGCATGGAGGTACAGGTGACGATGAGGTCGCCCACACCGGCCAGACCGGCGAAGGTCTCCTTCCGCCCGCCCATTGCCACACCCAGCCGGGCAATCTCTGTGAGGCCCCGGGTCATGAGAGCGGCCTTGGTGTTATCCCCGCAGCCCATTCCGTCACAGCAGCCCGCGCACAAGGCGATAACATTTTTCAGCGCGGCGGCCAACTCCACCCCCGTCACATCGTCGGAGGCGTAGACCCGGAACCGGGGACTCATGAAGAGATCCTGGACCAGCTCCGCGGCCTTCTGGTCCTTGGAGGCGGAGACCACCGCCGTGGGGACGCCCCGGCCCACCTCTTCAGCGTGGGAGGGGCCGGACAGGGCCACCACCGGATAGTTTGGGCCCAGTTCCTCATGGATGGCCTCCGTGAGGGTGGTGGAGGTCTCCTTCTCAATTCCCTTGGATACCGACACCACCACAGTGCCAGCCGTCAGGTGGGGCGCCATCTGACGGGCGGTACTCCGGACAGCGAAGGATGGGGTGGCCAGGACCACCACGCCGCAGCCGGCGACACATCCCAGGTCGGTGGTGAGCTTGAGCTCCTTGGGCAGGGGAACTCCCTTAAGCATAGGATTCTCCCCCGTCTCACGCAGGACCCTGGATTCCTCCTCCGTATATGACCAGAGGGTCACATCGTTTCCATTTTCCAGCAGCAGCATCGCCAGGGCCGTACCCCAGCCGCCGGAGCCGATCACAGCGGTCTTCATTTTACCGTCCCTCCATCTTTTTTATGGTGCAGGCTGAATTTTGACTCGCTTCCGCTTAAAATACGCTTCAAATTTCCCCGGTGCTTCCATACGATGAGGCCGCCGATGATGATGGAGAGTACCAGCAGGAAAAGGTCATGATAAACAAACCAGGTGGCAAAGGGGAAGGATGCCCCTGCCCAGATGGAGCCCAGAGACACCCATTTGGTGAGGACGGCCAGAATGAGGAAACCGCCCCACACCACCAGCGCGACACGCCAATCCAGCATAAAGGCGATGGTACCCCCAGAGAGAATGCCTTTTCCGCCCTGAAAGTGGAACATGCAGGGAAACATGTGGCCCAGGAGGCAGAACATGCCCGCCCAGTATTTTCCGGCAGTCTCCATGGCGGCGGTACCTACCACCCGGAAGATGGCCATACCGATAAGCACAGCCGCTACGGCCTTGAGCACATCAGTGAGGATGACGACAAACGTGAGGGGGCCGCCAAAGGTGCGGTAAAAGTTGGTCAGGCCGGCATTGCCGCTGCCGTGCTTGCGCACATCATCCCTCAGGATATATTTGGAGACGATGACCGCCCCGTTGAAGCAGCCCAGGAAATAGGCAATGACCGCCGCGGCCAGCATCATTAGCAGCACATATCCCACAGCCGAGCCACCGCCCTCACCATTCACCCAATACAGGAATCCGAAAAAGCCCAAATTAGACTCAGTAATCATCCTTACTCCTCCTTGTCTCCCTTTTGCCGGATGGTCAGCCGTACCGGTGTCCCCTCCAGGCCGAAGGTGGCTCTGATCTGGTTTTCGATATACCGCTGGTAGGAAAAATGGAAGAGCTGGGCGTCGTTGCAGAAACAGACAAAATGGGGGGGCTTCACGCCCACCTGGGTCATATAGAAGATCTTCAGCCGCCGGCCCTTATCCGTGGGGGGCTGTACCCGGGCGGTGGCATCGGCCAGGAGGGTGTTGAGCATGCCGGTGGTGATGCGCATGGCAGCCTGGTCGTTGACATAGTTGATGAGCTCAAAGAGACGGTTGACCCGCTGGCCGGTGAGGGCAGAAATGAAGACGATGGGGGCGTAGGTCATATAAGAGAGATCCCGCCGGACATCCTCCCGCATGCGGTCCATGGTCTTGTCGTCTTTTTCAATAGCGTCCCACTTGTTGACCACGATGATGCAGGCCTTCCCCGCCTCGTGAGCCAGACCGGCCACCTTGGTGTCCTGCTCGGTGACCCCCTCGTTGGCGTCGATGAGGATGAGGCAGACATCGCTGCGCTCAATGGCCATGGTGGCCCGGAGGACGGAAAATTTCTCAATCCGGTCGTCCACCTTGGACTTCTTTCGCATCCCGGCAGTGTCAATGAAGAGGTACTTGCCCTGGGTATTTTCAAAGTAGCTGTCCACGGCGTCCCGTGTGGTGCCAGCCACATTGCTGACGATGACCCGCTCCTCCCCCAGGATCCGGTTGATGATGGAGGACTTTCCCACATTGGGCTTGCCGATGACGGCCACCTTCACCACATCGTCGGGGGTATCGTCCTCCACCTCCTCGGGAAAGTACTGCACGCAGGCATCCAGCAGATCGCCGGTGCCATGGCCATGGACGGCGGAGACGGCGATGGGGTCCCCCAGACCCAGGTTATAGAACTCGTAGATGTCCGGGTTGGTGGCGCCCACCTGGTCCATCTTGTTTACCGCCAGCACCACCGGTTTCCGGGACCGCAGGAGCATGTTGGCCACCTCCTGGTCGGAAGCGGTAAGTCCAGTTTTGATGTCGCAGAGGAAAACAATGACCGTGGCATTCTGAATGGCAATCTCCGCCTGCTTGCGCATGAAGGTCAGGATCTCACTGTCAGTGCCCGGCTCGATGCCGCCGGTGTCCACAATATCAAAGGTACGGCCGCACCACTCCGCCTCGGCATAGAGCCGGTCACGGGTGACGCCCGGGGTGTCCTCCACAATGGAGAGGCGCTTGCCCACCAGCTTATTGAACAGCATGGACTTCCCCACATTCGGCCGCCCAACGATAGCCACAAGAGGTTTCATTCTATCATCCTTTCATACACGTCCCAGTCAAAGCCCGGCACGGCCGGTTTGGCCGGAGCGGGGGGACGGGGAGAT
The DNA here is from genome assembly GCA_019115785.1 of Candidatus Intestinimonas merdavium. Classification (GTDB taxonomy): domain Bacteria; phylum Bacillota; class Clostridia; order Oscillospirales; family Oscillospiraceae; genus Intestinimonas; species Intestinimonas merdavium. Next base: position 6,861 of record DXCX01000117.1, read on the forward strand.
GGGGTATCGTGTGTCATATGACGGGAGCCGCCTTCGCGACGGCGAGAGCCGTCCTGCCGCAGAGGCGATAAGCTCCTCTACATGCTCCTCTTTACGGGTTATATTGGTAATACTCCTCCTCTGGTGGGAGGACACAGCCGGTGTGCTCCACCGGCTGGCCAAAAATGGCATCCACCAGGTCAAAGCCGCTCTCCTCGTCCAGAGGGATGATGGAAACACCCAGTGTGGCCTGGGCCTCCTCCACGGTCATATCGTCCAGGAAGACCCGCTCCCCAGACCGGAGCATGTTGGCAGGGATATACAACCGCTCTCCCAACTCCGCCCCTTTGAGCTGGTCAACCAGGTCGCCTCCAGTGATGAGTCCGGACACCGTAATGGTCTCGCCAAAAAAGCGATTGCGGATCGGATAGACCTTTCCTTTTATTTTATCACATTTTTCCCCGCACATGTCAACAATTTCCTGTATAAAGGGCGCCGCCGACACGCCGGTGGCCACTGAGAAGGCGGGGGGAGCAGCCGCCGGGTCCTGGTCCTCCAGGGCCATGACGGCCTGACTCAAAAGAAGCCGCAGCATACCCACACCGTTTTCCAACTGAACCATATCCTCATAGTACCCCTTCTCCGGCAGCGTTCGGCCGGCAATGAGGTAGAACTCATCAGAGCACCAGGCCAGGGAGGTGCCGTGTTCTGTCTGGAATCTCCGGCCGAAGTCCTCCACCTGGTCGATGACGGCGGCGGCCCGCTCCGGGGTGTAGGGTTCTATGGCGCACAGGCCCTCCCGGAACCGGGTCACTCCCACCGGCACCACCGCCACACTGTTCACCTGGGGATAGAGCTCACCCAGCTCCCGCAGGGTGCGCTCCAGGGCCGGTCCGTCATTGATACCGGGGCAGGAGACGATCTGGCAGTTCATCTCGATCCCCGCCTGGGCCAGCCGCTTCATGATCTCCATGCACTCCCCCGCCCGGGGATTCTTCAGCATGGCGGTGCGCAGCGCCGGGTCAGTGGCGTGGACGGAGATGTTCACGGGACTCACCCGCAGGTCGCAGATCCGCTGTATCTCCCGGGGAGAGAGGTTGGTGAGGGTGATATAGTTGCCCAGCAGGAAGGAGAGCCGGGCATCATCATCCTTAAAATAGAGAGTCTTCCGCATACCCGGAGGCATCTGGTCCACAAAGCAGAAGATGCACTGGTTGGCGCAGGAGCGGGCCCGGTCCATGAGATAGGTCTCAAAATTGAGGCCCAGATCCTCTCCCTCCTCCTTCCGCAGCTTGATTGTCCGACGCTGGCCGTCCTCTCCCTGAAGGGTCAGGGTGAGCCTGGCGTCATAGCCATAAAATTTGTAGTCCAGCACATCCACCACCCGGTGGCCGCTGATCTCCAGCAGGGTCTCTCCCGGGCGTACCCCAGCCCGGGCTGCGGGGCTGCCGCTGTCTACCGAACGTATTTTTGTGCTCACAGGCTCACCTTCCTCATCTGTTGGTCCTCTTATTGTACCCGAATCGCAGGCAAAAAGAAAGAGGGGGCACGAGCCGGGCATTTCCTGCGGAAAATGCACAGCGCTTCGCGCCCGGCTCTTCCGCTCTCCGAGGGGGACGGGAGTTTTTCCCTTTCCCTTGCAGGCAAAAAGAAAGAGGGGTTGCCCCCTCTTTCTTTTTGCCTGTTTAGTTGGCCTTGGACTCGGTGGCCTCGGCCTTGCCGAACTCACGGCCATTGTAGGTCATGCAGGACTTGCACAGCCGGTGAGGCAGACGGTAAGCGCCGCACTTGGGGCACTTGTTGAGGCCGGGGGTCTCCAGCTTCCACACGGAGCTCCGGCGCTTGTTCCGACGCTGCTTGGATACTTTAGACTTAGGGACTGCCATTTGTGACACCTCCTTGAATACCCTGCGCGGGTACTGCTAGTTTACTCGCTCTCTTTGTCCTCCAAAAGCTTGGCAAGCACTGCCAGCCGGGGGTCTACCTCGGGCTTGCACCGGCACGGCTCCACGTTGAGATCAACACCGCAGCCGGGACAGATGCCCTTGCAGTCCTCTGAGCAGAGGTTCTTGCTATCCATCGCGAGGACGAACGCCGTGGTAGCCACGTCGTCCAAGTCCACCTCATCTCCGTCCAGCAGAACAATTTCGTCGTCGCTCCGCTCATCAGCCAGCTCCTGGGCCAGCAGTGTTTCCAAGCGGACGGTCTTCTCCCGGGCGAATGGCTTGGCGCACCGGTCACAGACAAGATGGAGCGTGGTGGCGGCCGTTCCCTCCAGCACCAGAGCACCCGCCATATTGCGCACCTGTCCAGTCACCTGGACCGGGTGGTCAATGGGGTGGGCACCGCCAAACTCCAGGTCGGAAAGATCCAACGCATAGGAGAAGGGGCAGACGCCTCCGGGCACGTTGATGATATTTTTCAGGTTCAGTCGCATGGCACACCTCGCATAATGGCACGACAAATATTATAGTCAAGAGTTTTGTCAATGTCAAATACTTTCTTCACTTTTTTTCTAAAATATGATAGAGTGTATGCAACTATCACAACCGGGAGGTCCCCATGAGAGAGTTTACCGTGACAAAAAACGACGCCGGGCAGCGCCTGGATCGCTGGCTGGGCAAGACCCTGCCCCTCCTCCCCGCGCCTCTGGCCCAGAAATACATCCGTCTCAAGCGGGTAAAGCTCAACGGCAAGGGCGCCAAGCGGGACACCCGTCTGGCAGTGGGTGACATCCTACAGCTCTACATCAACGATGAGTTTTTTGATGCCCCCGCCCCGGAGAACGCCTTCCTCTCCGTCTTCAAGCCTCAGCTGGATATTGTCTATGAGGACGAAAACATCCTCCTGGTGAACAAGCGCCCCGGCCTGTTGGTCCATCCCGCCCAGGGGGAGTATGTCAACACGCTCATCACCCACATCCAGGCCTACCTCTATCAAAAGAAGGAGTGGGACCCCCGGCTGGAGCACGCCTTCACCCCCGCTCTATGCAACCGCATTGACCGGAACACCGGCGGCATCGTTATCGCCGCCAAAACTGCCGAGGCCCTGCGCGTCATGAACCAGAAGATTAAGGACCGTGAGATCGAAAAATACTACCTGTGCGCCATCCACGGCCGCATGTCCCCGCCGGAGGGCAGGCTGGAGGGCTTTCTATCCAAGGATGAGCGCAAAAATCAGGTCACCGTCCACAAAGACCCGGTGCCCGGAGGGCGGACCGCCGTCACGCTCTACCGGACCCTGAAGGTGAAGGACGGCCTCTCCCTGGTGGAGTGTGAGCTCATCACCGGACGCACCCATCAGATCCGTGCCCAGTTCGCCGCCGCCGGCCATCCGCTGCTGGGCGACGGCAAATACGGCCGCAACCGGGACAACAAACGCTACGACCGAAAGTTCCAGGCCCTCTGGTCTTATAAGCTGGTCTTTTCCTTCACTACCGACGCCGGTATTTTAAACCCCCTCAACGGAAAAAGCTGGAAGGTAGACCAGGTGGATTTTGTGGAGGAATACTTCCCTTCCTGATGTGTCTCCTCCCCTGTGTATCCTGCCGGTAAACCCCCTATGAAATCCGTGAAAAAAACCTTGGAATTTCATTGACTTTTTCTGCAAGAGCATATATATTGTAGCTTGCTATATTTCGTGTCAATTCGGGGCCTGCGTCAGCGGGCCTCTTGAACAGAACGGGGGAGGATAATGTCCAAAGAGCTTATCCGCTTGTCGGATCTTCGGATGGTGTTTGACGACGAGGTGGTCCTCAACTCCATCAATCTGTATATCAATGATAAAGAATTCCTCACGCTGCTGGGTCCCAGCGGGTGCGGCAAAACCACCACGCTGCGGATCATCGGTGGTTTTCAGAAGCCCACCTCGGGAGATGTTTTCTTTGACGGCGTGAGGATTAATGATGTTCCCCCCCATAAGCGCAAGGTGAACACGGTCTTCCAGAAGTACGCCCTGTTTTCCCACATGAATATCTTTGAGAACGTGGCCTTTGGCCTGCGCATTGCCAAGGTGCCGGAGAGGGAGATTCAGCGCCGGGTCAATGAGGCATTGGAGCTGGTCAACCTGCCCGGCTATGGAAAGCGCAGCGTCAACTCGCTCTCCGGCGGCCAGCAGCAGCGCATCGCCATTGCCCGGGCCATCGTCAATCGGCCTCAGGTGCTGCTGTTGGACGAGCCCCTGGGCGCCCTGGACCTGAAGCTCCGGAAGGATATGCAGATCGAGCTCAAGAAGATCCAGCAGCAGGTCGGGATCACCTTTATTTACGTGACCCACGACCAGGAGGAGGCCCTCACCATGTCCGATACCATCGTGGTCATGGACAGGGGCAACATCCAGCAGATCGGCTCTCCCATCGACATTTACAACGAGCCCAAAAACGCTTTCGTAGCTGACTTTATTGGCGAGAGCAACATCATTGACGGCATCATGCACGCCGACGGTGTGGTGGGGATGTATGGTAAGAAGTTTCCCTGTCTGGACAGGGGATTTGCCAAGGATGAGCCCGTAGACGTAGTCATCCGCCCCGAGGACATCGACATTGTCCCCGAGTCCGAGGGACAGCTCACCGGCACCGTCACCGAGGTCACCTTCAAGGGGGTCCACTATGATACCATCGTGGATTTCCGAGGCTTCAAGTGGCTCATTCAGACCACGGACTACTCCCCTGTGGGGGCTAGGATCGGGGTGAAGATCGACCCTGACGGCTTCCATATCATGAAAAAGAGCGCTTATTCCGGCACCTTTGGTGATTACAGCTCCTACAGTGATGCGTATGACGAGTTGAATGAGGGCCCGGAGGCGGAGGGCAGCGATGAAGAGTAAAGGTATCGCCGTCCCCTATGTCGTCTGGATGGCGTTTTTTGTGGTGGCGCCTCTGGTACTGGTGGTGGTGTACGCCTTCACTACCCGGGACAGTGGCTTCACCATAGAGAATTTCTCCTCCATGCTCCAGTATGCCGGTGTCTTCGGTCGTTCCTTCCTATTGGCCTTCCTCGCCACCCTGATCTGCATTCTGCTGGGCTATCCTCTGGCCCTTCTGCTGGCCCGGGAGCAAAGCCGCCTGCGGGGTATGGCCATGCTCCTCATCATGCTACCCATGTGGATGAACTTCCTCCTGCGGACCTATTCCTGGGTCTTCCTGTTGGAGCGCAACGGCTTCTTCAACACCCTGCTGGCCACGATCGGCCTGCCCAAGTTGGATATCATTGATACCCCTGCCGCCGTGGTGCTGGGCATGGTCTACAACTTCCTGCCCTTCATGGTGCTGCCCATCTTCTCCGTCATTGAGAAGATCGACCCCCGGGTTATTGAGGCGGCCCAGGACTTGGGGGCCAACAACCTTCAGGTCTTCCTCCGGGTCATCTTTCCCCTGTCCCTGCCCGGCGTGCTCTCCGGCGTGACCATGGTGTTTATCCCTTCGGTATCCACCTTTGTCATCTCCCGGCTGCTGGGCGGCGGAAAGAGTCTGCTGCTGGGCGACCTCATCGAGATGCAGTTTCTGGGCTCGGCCTACAATCCCCATCTGGGCTCCGCCATTTCTCTGGTCATGATGATCATCGTCCTGTTGAGCATGGGACTCATGAACCGCTTCGGCGAGGGTGAGGGGGAGGCGGTGCTGCTGTGAAAAAAAACGGTATTTTCTCCCGCCTTTTCATCCTTATCATGTTCCTCTTCCTCTACGCCCCTATTTTCGTGCTCATCGTCTTCTCTTTTAACGACTCCAAGAGCAACGCCGTATGGGGCGGCTTTACCCTGGACTGGTATCTTCAGCTCTTTCAGAACAACACGGTGCTCAGCGCCCTTCAGACCACTCTGCTGGTTTCGGTGCTGGCCACTCTCATCGCCACTGTGGCCGGCACCGCCGCCGCCATCAGCTTCTACAACATGAAGCGCAAGGTACGCAGCGCCTGCCTGACAGTGAACAACATCCCCCTGACCAACGCTGACATCATCACAGGTGTGTCCATGATGCTCCTCTTTGTCTTCGCCGGTCAGGTCCTCGCCGGACTGTCCAGCTGGCTCAACGCCCAGTCCTGGGCGGAAAGCGCCGGACTCTGGTTTGACTTCGGCTTCAACCTGGGTTTCCCCACCCTGCTCATTGCCCACATCACCTTTGACATCCCCTACGTGATCCTATCGGTGATGCCCAAGCTGCGGCAGCTGGACCCCAACATCGCCGAGGCCGCCCAGGACCTGGGCGCCACCAATTTCTACGCCTTCCGCAAGGTGGTGCTGCCCGAGCTCATGCCCGGCATCATCAACGGTATGCTCATCGCCTTTACCATGAGCATCGACGATTTTGTCATCAGCTACTTTACCGCCGGCAGCCAGGTGTCCACCCTGTCCATGGTGGTCTACTCCATGGTACGGCGCCGGGTCAGCCCGGAGATCAACGCCCTGTCCACCCTGATGTTCCTGGCCGTGCTGACCCTGCTCATCGTCATCAACCTGCGGCAGAGCCGGCAGGAGGCATCGGCGCGCCGGCGCCCCGGTGTCCCGGCGGAGCCCGCCGGCGAGGTCCTCATCTCCCTGGAGGACGAGGACCTGGACCAGGACGCCCCCCAACGGTGACTGGGACCGGAACCGGTCCTGTCATAGATCATTTTCACCCTGAAAGGAGAAAGAGAAAGAAATTGAAAAAGACTCTGGCGCTCATGCTGAGCCTGACCCTGGGGGCCGGGCTCCTGTCCGGGTGTGTCAGCACCCGGCCTACCACTGCTACCGGTGATGTGGAGGGCTCCAGTTCCCCCACGCAGGAGAGCAGCGCTTCCGGCGGCGTGGTCAATGTCTACAACTGGGGCGAGTATATCGACGAGTCGGTGCTGGAGGACTTCACGGCCCAGACCGGCATCAAAGTCAACTACCAGATGTACGACAGCAATGAGACCATGTATTCCAAGCTGGCCGGCGGCGGGGCGGAGTATGACGTGATCATCCCCTCCGACTACATGATCGCCCGCCTCATTGAGGAAGACATGCTGGAGCCCTTGAATTTTGACAATATCCCCAACTTCTCCGACGTGGACCCCGAGCTGAAAAACCCGGAGTACGACCCGGAGAACCTTTACTCCGTGCCCTATATGTGGGGTCTCATGGGCGTCATCTACAATACCACCGCTGTGGATGAGACTGACCTGGGCAGCTGGGATCTGCTGTGGAACGAGAAGTATGCCGACGACATTCTGATGATCGATAACTCCCGTGACGCCATCGGCATCGCGCTCAAGTCTCTGGGCTACTCCTACAACACCACCGACGAGGCCCAGATCACCGAGGCCGTAGACCTGCTCATCCAGCAGAAGCCCCTGGTCCAGGCCTATGTCATGGATGAGATCTTCGGCAAGCTGGAGGGCGGCAACGCCTATGTGGGCACCTACTACTATGGCGACTACCTGACCATGCTGGAGAACAACCCCGACCTGGGCTTCTACATTCCTGAGGAGGGTACCAACATCTACGTGGACGCCATGTGCATCCCCAAGGGTGCCGCCAACAAGGAAAATGCCGAGGCCTTCATCAACTTCATGTGCTCCACCGAAGCTGGGCTGAAGAACTGTGAGGAGATCTGGTACTCCACTCCCCTGCTCTCCGTCCGCGAGGCTTTGGACCCCGAGGTCTCTTCCGACCCCTACGCCTACCCCACCGCCGACATCCTCGCCAAGTGTGAGAGCTATGCCGGCCTGCCTCAGAATATCCTGGACCTCTATGATAGTGAGTGGACCCGGCTCAAGTCCGCCACCTGAGCATGTCTCCCTCAGCGCCCCGGCTCTGCCGGGGCGCTTTCTTCTTGCATTTTTCTGCCATCCGTTGTAGACTGATACTGCCCCATCGGGTATCATCCACCAAGGAGGAATCATCTATGTCTATTGAAGTTGGCGCCAAGGGCCGCGCCGAAACCATCGTCACCGAGCAGAATACCGCCGCCGCTGTGGGCTCCGGCCTAGTTCCTGTTTTTGCCACTCCCTATATGGTCGCCCTTATGGAAAACGCCGCCGTCAACGCCCTCACCCCCTACATGGAGGAGGGCCAGGGCTCGGTGGGCACCCACCTGGACATCTCCCACGACTCCGCCACCCCCATTGGTATGAAGGTCTGGGCGGAGGCCGAGGTCACCGCCGTGGACGGCAAGGCTCTCACCTTCTCTGTCACCGCCTACGATGAGGCCGGCGTCATCGGGAAGGGCACCCACAACCGCTTTATCATCACCGTGGACCGCTTCCTGGCCAAGAGCGAAAAGAAGAAGGAAGGCCGCTGAGATGGCCATCGAAAAGGTCCGGGCCTTCTTCCGTGCCAGAGGCATGGAGGACCGCATCCGGGAATTTGACGTCTCCAGCGCCACCGTGGAGCTGGCCGCCCAGGCTGTGGGCTGCGAGGGGGCCCGCATCGGAAAGACCCTCTCCTTTGTCCATGAGGATGGCGCTCTGCTCATTGTCTGTGCCGGTGACGCCAAGATTGACAACAGCAAGTTCAAGGCCCAGTTCCACCATAAGGCCACCATGCTCACCCCTGAGCAGGTGCAGGCGTTCACCGGCCATATCATCGGCGGTGTGTGTCCCTTTGCCATTGAACACCCCAATGTCACCACCTACCTGGACGTCTCCCTCAGGCGGTTTGACATCGTCTACCCCGCCGCCGGCAGCGCCAATTCCGCCGTGGAGCTCTCCCTCCCCGAGCTGGAGGAGTGCTCCGGCAGCGCCGGTTGGATCGACGTCTGCAAGGGCTGGCAGACGGATGGCTGACCCATTCAAGCAAAATAACAGAGAGCCGGACGGCGTGTCCGGCTCTCTGTTTTACTTTTCAAGTGTTGTGGTCGCTCTGGTGGAACTGCTTCAAATTTCCGATCTTCAGGCTGCGCTTATCCAGCTCATCCATCACCGCCTCCAGGGGAATCCCCTGCTGAACCATCATGACCACCAGATGGTAGACCAGGTCGGAGATCTCCCCCACCGTGTCGCTCTGGACGCCGTTTTTCGCGGCGATGATGGTCTCGCTGCACTCCTCGCCCACCTTCTTGAGGATCTTGTCCAGGCCTTTCTCAAAGAGGTAGCAGGTATAGGAGCCCTCCTGGGGGTTGGCCTTGCGGTCCAGCACCACCCCGTAGAGCTTGGCTAACGTGTCGTTCATGGCGCATCGTCCTTTCCGTTTATGGGAATCTCGTTGAAAAAGCAGCTCCGCTTGCCGGTGTGGCAGGTGGGCCCGTCCGGCCGGCACAGGTAGAGAAGGGTGTCGGTATCGCAGTCGGTGAGCACCCGCTCCACATGGAGGAAGTTCCCCGACGTCTCCCCCTTGTTCCACAGCTTTTCCCGGCTCCGGGACCAGAACCAGGCCGTCCTGGTCTTCAGCGTCAGCTCCACCGCCTCCCGGTTGGTGAAGCCCAGCATCAGCACCTCCCTGGTCTCTCCGTCCTGGATGATGACGGGGATCAGGGAAGATTTTTGAAACAGTTGATCCAGATCAAACATGTTGCCGCTCAGCCCTCCCAAGGGGGCTTTTCCTCCTTCCATTCCCAAGGGTCCTCTCCATACCGCTTCTCCCGCCTGGCGGTGAGCTTTCCCGTCCCCGGTTTCTGCGTCCCGGGGCGGGCAGTCCTTCCTCCGTCGGTCTGGGTCCAGCGGCCCACTTCCCCGCGGGCATGTCTGGCGGCGGCCTTCTGCCGCCGCTTTTTGACGCCGTCGCTCAGGAACTCCACCGCTGTATCCCCCGCCAAATCGGCGGCCAGCTCCAGAAGATCATCCAGCATGGTCTCCCCTCCTCAGCGCACCGGGATGCTCTGCTCCCGGAGATACTCCTTTACCTGGGGTACGGTCAACTCTCCAAAGTGAAACAGGGAGGCCGCCAGTGCCGCGTCACAGCCGGTTTCCTCAAAGACCTCCGCAAAATGGGCCAGGCAGCCGCAGCCGCCGGAGGCAATAACGGGGATGGAGACCGCCTGGGTCACCGCCTTTGTCATGGCCAGGTCAAAGCCGGCCTTGGTGCCGTCGGTGTTCATGGAGGTGAGCAGGATCTCCCCCGCTCCCAGAGCCTCTCCCCGTTTGACCCACTCAATGAGGTCAATACCGGTGGGCTTACGGCCACCGGCCACCACCACCTCCCAGGTACCGTCTCCCCGTGCCCTGCCATCCACCGCCAGCACCACGCACTGGGAGCCAAACCGCTCCGCCGCCTCGGCGATGAGTTCCGGCCGGGCCACGGCAGCGGAGTTGACCGAGATCTTGTCGGCCCCCGCCCGGAGAAGCCGCTGGAAGTCCTCCAGGGTACGAATGCCGCCCCCCACGGTGAGGGGAACGAAGACCTGGGCAGCGGTGCGCTCCACCACATCAGCCACGGTATCCCGGGCATCACTGGTGGCGGTGATGTCCAGAAAGACGATCTCATCCGCCCCCTGGTCAGAGTAGTATCTGGCCAGCTCCACCGGGTCCCCGGCATCCCGGATGTTGACAAAGTTGACCCCTTTCACCACCCGGCCGTCCCGGACGTCCAGGCAGGGGATGATCCGTTTGGCTAGCATTGGTTTCCCGCCTCCTTCATGGCCTGGGCCAGGTCCAGCGTGCCGGCGTAATAGGCCTTGCCGATGATGGCCCCGTAGAGGCCCATGTCCCGCAGACGCTTGATGTCGTCCAGGGTGGTGACCCCACCGGAGGCCACAATGCGGCAGTCCACCGCCTGCTGAAGGGCGGCAAGCTGGGCATAGGAGGGCCCGGCAAGCATACCGTCGGTGGCGATGTCCGTATAGACGATGGTCTTGACCCCCAGGGCCTCCATCCGCTTGGCAAAGTCCACAGCCTCCAGTCCGGCGTCCTCCTCCCAGCCAGCGGTGCGGACTTTTCCATTGAGACAGTCGATGCCCACCGCGACCCGGTCGGCCCCCCACTGGCTGAGGGCATAGGTGACCACCTCCGGATGGGTGACGGCTGCGGAGCCGATCACTGCCCGGGCCACCCCGGACTCCACCACAGTGATGAGGTCGGGGACCGACTTGATACCGCCCCCCAGCTCCACCTTCAAGCCAGACTGCTGGATCACCTCATAGATAAAGGGGAAATTTTTCCGCGTCCCGTCCCGGGCTCCGTCCAGGTCCACCATGTGGACCCAGGCGGCTCCGGCGTCGGCAAAGCGGCGGGCGGTCTCCAGGGCGCTGCTGGCCACCTGGTGGACCGTGTCAAAATCTCCTTTTTTGAGACGGACGCAACGCCCATCCTTCATATCAATGGCAGGCAGCAGGATCATCGGTTCAGCCCTCCAAAATTCTTCAAGATCTGCAGGCCCACCTCGCCGCTCTTCTCCGGATGGAACTGGCAGCCGTACACGTTCCCCTTCCCCACGGCAGCGGTCACCGGCACGGCGTAGTCGGTCTGGGCGATGACATCACCGGGATCTTCTGCCACAGCGCAGAAGGAGTGGACGAAGTAGACGTAGCTTCCCTCCCCCACCCCGGCAAAGAGAGGCGAGGGGTTGGGAAAGGTCAGGCTGTTCCAGCCGATGTGGGGCAGCTTATAGACCGTTTCGATCTTTTTCACCCGGCCCCCCACCAGGCCCAGGCCCTTGCAGGGCCGCACCTCCTCCCCCAGGTCAAAGAGGAGCTGCATCCCCAGGCAGATGCCCAGAATGGGCTTTTTCTCCGCCTGGGCCACGATGGTTTTGTCCAGCCCTGTCCCCCGCAGCTTTTCCGCCGCATCGGGAAAGGCCCCTACCCCGGGGAGGATGATGGCGTCGGCCCGCTCCAGCGCTCCGGCGTCCCCGGTGACCTTGCTCTCCAGCCCCAGATAGGCCATGGCGTTGGTGACACTCCTCAGATTGCCCACGCCGTAGTCCACAATAGCGGTATAGCCCATCAGAGCACCCCCTTTGTGGAGGTGACTCCGGTGCCGGTAATCTGAATGGCCTCCTTCACCGCCACCCCCAGGGATTTAAAGAGGGCCTCGGTGATGTGGTGGGCGTTCTTTCCGTAGAGACACTTCATATGTAGGGTAAGTCCGCTGTTCACCGCAAAGGCCCGCAGAAATTCCTCGGTGAGACAGGCATCGTAGGCCCCGATCATGGGCTGGGGCATGTCGGCGTCAAAAACCAGGAAGGGCCGGTTGGAGAAGTCCAGGGCGGTAAAGCACAGCGCCTCGTCCATAGGGATATAGGAGGAGGCGAAGCGGCGGATGCCCTTCCGGTCCCCCAGGGCCCGGCTCATGGCCTGGCCCAGGACGATACCCACGTCCTCCACGGTGTGGTGGCCGTCCACCTCCAGATCCCCCTGCACCTCAAGCTTCAGCCCCAGGCCGCCGTAAAAGGCGAAGGCGGTGAGCATGTGGTCAAAAAAGCCAATGCCGGTTTTAACCGCCACCTCCCCGCCCTCCAGGGCGAGGGAGAGCTGGATGTCGGTCTCCTTGGTCTTGCGCTGGATGGTATAGGCCCGGATGGGCGTCTCCCCGTTTCGGTACACAGAAACTTCCATCAGACTCCCTCCTCTTCAAACCGCACCCGGATGGAATTGGCGTGGGCGGTAAGCTTTTCCGCCTCGGCCAGAGTGATGATCTGGTCCTTGATGGGGTCCAGGCTTTCCCGGTCATATTGGATGACGCTCATGGTCTTGAGGAAGCTGTCCACACTCAGGGGGGAGAAGAACCGGGCGGTACCGGAGGTGGGCAGCACGTGGTCAGGCCCCGCCAGATAGTCCCCCAAGGGCTCCGGAGACCAGCTCCCCAGGAAGACGGCCCCGGCATTTTCGATCTTGGGCAGCAGGGCCCTGGGGTCGGCTGTGACAATCTCCAGGTGTTCCGGGGCGATCTCATTGGCCAGGGCGGCGCAGTCGTTTAAGCTATCACAGACGATGGCACAGCCGAAGTCCCGGAGGGAACACTCCATGATCTCCGAGCGGCTGAGATACCCGGTCTGGCGGATGATCTCAGCGTCCACCGCCCGGGCCAGCTCCATAGAGCTGGTGAGCAGCACGGCAGAGGCCAGTTTGTCGTGCTCAGCCTGGCTCAGCAGGTCAGCTGCCACAAACTTGGCCTCGGCAGTCTCGTCGGCAATGACCAGCACCTCGGAGGGTCCGGCAACCATGTCGATGTCCAGCGCCCCGTAAGCCATGCGCTTGGCGGTGGCCACAAAGGCATTGCCGGGTCCCACCAGCTTATCCACCTTGGGGATAAAGCCCGCCCCATAGGTAAGGGCGGCCACCGCCTGGGCCACGCCCACGGCGATGCAGCGGTCCACTCCGGCGATCTTCGCGGCGGCCAGGACGGCGTCGCTGAGGTTCTCGGTGGGAGGCGTCACCATGACGATCTCCCCCACCCCAGCCACCTTGGCGGGGACGGCGTTCATGAGGACGCTGCTGGGGTAGGCCGCCGTGCCGCCGGGGACGTAAATGCCCACCCGGCTCAGGCCCCGAACCACCCGGCCCACCACACCGCCGTCAGGGGAGCTCCACTCCTGGCTCCTCACCAGCAGCTTTTCGTTGTAGTCCCGGATGTTGGCCGCCGCATGCTCCAGGGCGGCGATGAGGTCCTTGGGGCAGCGGTCGTAGGCCGCCTCCAAATCCGCCGGGGTGAGCTCGTAGGGCTCCTTGTGGTCGAACTTGAGGGAGTACTCCTTCACCGCCTCATAGCCCCGGGCGTTTACCTCCTCCATAACGGCGGATACCGCCCGCTCGATGTCGGCCCCCACCTGGGCGGCCCTGGCGCGCATGGCGGCAATGCGAATCCGCTCCGCCTGTCCGTCGGCTTTGATGATCTCAATCATGACCGTCTCTCCAATTCCCGCTCACAGCGGCTGATAAAGTCGTCGATGGCCTCTTTGTGGAGCTTCATGCTGGCCGTGTTCACAATGAGCCGGGCGCTCACCTGGGCCACATCCTCAATGGGCACCAGACCGTTGGCCTTCAGGGTGGAGCCCGTCTCCACAATGTCCACAATGGCGTCGGCCAGGTCCAGGATGGGAGCCAGCTCCACCGAGCCCTCAATCTTGATGATGTCCACGTCCATGCCCTTCTTCTCAAAGAAGGCACGGGCCACATTGGGATATTTGGTGGCGATGCGCCGGGTCTTGTAGGTACCGTAGAAGTCGGAGCCCTCCTTCACCGCCAGGGCAAAGCGGCACTTGCCAAAGCCCAGGTCCAGCACCTCATAAAAGGACTTCCCCTGCTCCAGAATGGTGTCCTTGCCTACGATGCCCAGGTCGCACACCCCGTGCTCCACATAGGTGATGACATCCGGAGCCTTGGCCAGCACCGCCTCCAGGGGATAGTTGGGGATGGTGTGGACCAGCCGCCGGCCCGGGTCCTTGATGGGGGAGCAGTCCAGGCCCATAGCCTCGAAGAGCTCCACCGACTTGTCCTGGAGACGCCCCTTGGTCAGGGCGATCCGCAGCCGCTCGCTCATAGCTCCACCCTCCTCTCGCTCCCGTTCTCCAGCACCAGCACGGCGTGGGCGCCCTTTTCCTTCGCCAGGGCAATGGTCTCCTCCACGTCGATGCAGGGGGAGAGCTCCACTGTCCCCGGCGTGCCGGCGTCCACTGCCGCCAGAGCCCGGGCCAGGCCGTCAGCGCCGTAGTGGACCAGGGTCTCCAGCCCCGCCGCCGGCACCTCGGGGAGACAGCCAGCCACCGCGTCCACATCCACGGCAAAGCCGGTGGCTGGGGCGGGACGGCCGAAGGTCTCCACCAGCTTGTCATACCGGCCGCCGGAGAGGACGGCATTTCCCGCTCCCTCCACATAGCCCCGGAAGACCACGCCGGTATAGTAGTCGATCTGGTGGACCAGCCCCAGATCAAAGCGGATGTGCTCGCCGTAGCCCGCCTTGCTCAGGGCGGTGTAGAGCTGCCGCAGATAGACCAGGGCGGCGCTTCCGCCGGCCAGCTCCTCGGCCTCGTCCAGCACCTCCGCCCCGCCGAAGAGGCGGGAGAGCCGCCGCAGGGCCTTGCAGGCCCCCTGACCCGCATAGGGCTCCAGCAGGTCATTGAGGGCGGCAAAGTTCTTACCCTCAATGAAAGAGCGCATCTGCTCGATGACATCCGCCGGCATATCCACCCGGCCGGCCAGATCCCGGAAAAAGCCCACATGGCCCAGCTCCACATGGTAGTCCTTCACGCCGCAGGCCCCCAGGGCATCCACCGCCAGGGCCACCATCTCCAAATCGGCCTTCCAGCCGGCGGCGCCGATGAGCTCCACACCGCACTGGGCAATCTCACTGCTGCCTCCCTTGTGCTCCTGGCCGGAGCGGAAAACGGTCTGGTCGTAGAAGAGACGCTGGGGCAGGGGCAGTGCCTTGAGCTTGGTGGCCGCCACCCGGGCGATGGGGGTGGTGCAGTCGGGGCGCATCACCATGATCTTGCCGGAGCGGTCGATGATCTTGAGCATGCTCTCCTGGGGCATGGGATTGCCCGACTGGAGGAAGAGATCATAGAACTCCACCTCCGGCGTGCTCACCTCCGCATACCCTCTCCTCTGAAAGAGGGCCGTCAGCTCCCGCTGGACCTGACGCCGCTCCCGGCACTCGGCAAAGAGCCGGTCCCGGGTCCCCTCCGGGGTGTTGATGCGATATTTCATCGGAGCAACCTCCTTCTACTTTATCACTTTACCACGCTAATATACAGGATGGCGCTCCACTTGTCAAGGGCTCTTATCCGTCATCTCCGCTTTTTCCGGTCCCGGACCGTCCAGCCCTCCTGTCCGGTCTGGTCAAAATCCATCAAAGAGGGTCATCTGGCTGGTATCTGGCAAGCCGGACAGGGCGCCGCAGGACTTGAGCAGCTCGATGTGGGCCTTGGTCACCTTGGGACAGTCGGCGGAGAACTCCTCCACGGAGAGGTACTCCTTCCCCTTCCGCTGCTCCACGATGGATACCGCCGCCGTCTCCCCCAGGCCGGGGATAGCCATGAAGGGGGGAATGAGGGCCTTCTTGGCCTCGTCCACCTGAAAGCGCACCGCGTCGGAATGGTAGAGGTCCATCCGCTCAAAGGTAAAGCCCCGGATGTAGAACTCGTAGACCACCTCCAGAGTTGTGAGCATGTCCTGCTCCACGGCGGTGGCCTCCTTGTCCTTGGCCCGGATCTCGTCCATCTTGGCCTTGGCCCGGTCCAGGCCCATACACATGACGGTGGCATCGAAGGCCTTGGCCCGGATGGAGAAGTAGGCCGCGTAGAAAGCCAGGGGCCGGTGGACCTTGAACCAGGCGATCCGGAAGGCCATCATGACATAGGCCACGGCGTGGGCCTTGGGGAACAGATAGGCGATCTTCTTACAGGAGCCGATATACCAGTCGGGAACTCCGTGCTCCCGCATCTCGTCCTCGGCGCCCTCGGGGAGGCCCTTCCCCTTTCGGACGGCCTCCATGATCTTGAAGGCCCGCTTTTCGTTCATGCCGCAGGAGATGAGGTAGATCATGATGTCATCCCGGCAGCCGATGGCCTGGCCGACGGTGGCGGTGCCGGAGAGGATCAGGTCCCGGGCGTTGCCCAGCCACACGTCGGTGCCATGGGAAAAGCCGGACAGCCGAACCAAAATGTCAAACTCCGCCGGCTTGGTCTCCTCCAGCATCCCCCGGACAAAGGAGGTGCCGAACTCAGGGATGGCCGTGGCGCCGGTAGGGCCCAGAATTTTGTCGTCCTCGTAACCCAGGATCTTGGAGGAGATGAAGATGGACCGGGTGCCCGGGTCGTCCAGGGGGATGGTCTTGGCATCCACCCCGGTCAGGTCCTCCATCATGCGAATCATAGAGGGGTCATCGTGTCCCAGCATGTCCAGCTTCAGGAGGTTGGACTCCATGGAGTGGTATTCAAAATGGGTAGTGATAATATCGGTGTCGGTATCGTCGGCGGGGTGCTGGACGGGGCAGAAGTCGTAGATCTCCTTGTCCTGGGGAATGACCACCATGCCGCCGGGGTGCTGTCCGGTGGTCCGCTTGACCCCGGTGCAGCCCTTGGCAAGGCGGAGCATTTCGGCCCTGGTGGCCGTCTTCCCCCGCTCCTCCATATACTTCTTCACGTAGCCGAAGGCGGTCTTCTCGGCCACAGTGCCGATGGTGCCCGCCCGGAACACGTGGGACTCCCCAAAGAGCTCAAAGGTGTGCCTATGGGCGTTGGACTGGTACTCACCGGAGAAATTGAGGTCGATGTCGGGGACCTTGTCGCCGCCAAAGCCCAGGAAGGTCTCGAAGGGGATGTTGAAGCCATCCTTCTCATACTTGGCGCCGCACACGGGGCAGACGGCGTCGGGCATGTCGGCGCCACAGCCCGCCCCCAGGGTCTTGGCCGTCTCAAAGTCGGAGTGCTTGCAGTTGGGGCAGCGGTAGTGGGGCGGCAGGGCATTGACCTCGGTGATGCCTGACATGAAGGCCACGATGGAGGAGCCCACCGAGCCACGGGAGCCCACCAGATAGCCGTGGTCCAGGGAGTCCTGCACCAGCTTCTGGGCCGACATATAGATCACATCGTAGTGGCGCATGAGAATGTCGTGGAGCTCGGTCTCGATGCGGTCCACCACGATCTGGGGGGGCTCCTCGCCGTAGAGGCGCTTGGCCTTGCCCCACACCAGACGCTTGAGCTCCCCCTCCGAGTCCTCCAGCTTGGGGGCGAAGAGGCCGTTGGGCAGTGGGTTCAGATCCCCGCACCAGGCGGCGATCAGGTGGGTGTTGTCCACCACCACCTCCCGGGCCGTCTCCTCCCCCAGGTAGGAAAACTCCTCCAGCATCTCGTCGGTAGTGCGGAAGTAGAGGGGATTGGGGGAATCGGCGTCCTCAAAGCCCTTGGTATTGAGGAGGATATGGCGGTAGATCTCGTCCTCCGGGTCCAGGAAATGGACATCTCCGGTGGCCACCACCGGCTTGCCCATCTCCCGGCCCAGCTCCACGATGGTGCGGTTGAAGTCCCGCAGCTCCTCCACATCCCGGGCCAGGGTGCGCCCGGTCTTGTCCGGCCGGAGCATAAAGGCGTTATTGCTGACAGGCTGGATCTCCAGATAGTCGTACCAGGCGGCAATGCGCTTGAGCTCGGCCCAGGAGGAGCGTCGGGCCACTGCCTGGAAGAGCTCCCCCGCCTCACAGGCCGAGCCCATCAAAAGGCCCTCCCGGTTCTCGTCAATGAGGCTCTTGGGCATCACCGGGTACTGCTTGCGCTGAAAGTGCTCCAGGTGGGCCTTGGACACCAGCTTGTAGAGGTTCCGAAGGCCGGTCTGGTTCCGGGCCAGGACAATGAGGTGGCGGGCACGGCGCTTGCCCTTGCGCTTCTGGTTCTGGCCGGCCACCCAGCGGTTGATGGGCCCCAGAGAGTGGATGTCGTGGTCCTCCTCCAGCCGCTTGAAGAAGGGTACCAGCATATAGGCCACAGTGGAGGCGTCATCGGTGGCCCGGTGGTGGTTGAAGGCGGGCAGGCCCAGGTGGCCGGCCACCACGTCCAGCTTGTGCTTGGAGAGCTGGGGCAGCAGGGCCTGGGCCAGAGGCAGAGTGTCCACCGCTGTCACCTCCAGGGGGATGCCCATACGGCGGCAGCCCTCGGCGATGAAGCCCATGTCGAAACCGGCGTTGTGGGCGGCCAGAGGCCGTCCCCCCACGAAGTCCAGGAACTCCCGGATGGCCTCGGCCTGGCTGGGGGCTCCCCGCACCATATCGTCGGTGATGCCGGTGAGCTGGCTCACCTCATAGGGGATGGGCCGCTCCGGGTCCACAAAGGTGGAGAAGACCTCGTCGGTGACCTTTCCGTCCCGGTAGACCACGGCGCCGATCTCGGTGATGACGTCGTGGCGGGCATCCAGACCAGTGGTCTCCAGGTCAAAGCAGACATACTCCCCATGGAAGTCGGCGTCCAGCTCCCCCCGGACGGCGGGCATGTCGTCCACATCGTTGATGAAATAGGCCTCCACCCCGAAGAGCATCTTGACGCCCGCCTTTTTGGCGGTGGAGTAGGCCGTGGGGAAGTCGTGGCAGACACCGTGGTCGGTGATGGCAATGGCGGGATGGCCCCAGGCGGCCGCTCGCTGGATCACCTTCTTGATGTCGGTGGTAGCGTCCATAGAGGACATCTTGGTATGTAGATGGAGCTCTACCCGCTTCTTCCCCGGCGCGGTGTCGGTCCGGGCGGGGGGGCGCTCTCCCTCGGCGATGCCGGTGGGCTCGATCTGAAGCTCCCCCTGGTAGGGGCTCACCCGGCCCTGGACAATGAGGTGCTGCCCCTCCTTCAGAGCCCCGGCCAGGGCCTTGCCCTCCTCCCCCACCAGGAACTTGGCCACCCGGATGGAGTTGGTCTGGTCGGTGATGTCGAAGCGGACGATCCACGCCCCCCGTTTCTTCATTTCCACATGGTCAGTGGCAAAGACATCCCCTTCAATGGTCACCATTTCGCAGTCCAGGGTGATGTCCCGCATGGGAATGTGGCCGGACTTTTTGACGATTTTGCCAAAGAGGAGCTTGCTGCCCCCCTTCTCTTTTTTCTTCTCAGAGGGCGCCGCCGGCTTGATGTGCTTCAGGGCCTCCTGACGGATGCGCTCGGTGCGGCGGAAGACCTCCATAGGGTCCTCCTCTGTCATCGGGGCGGGCGGCTCCGGGGCTGACTGCTCCGGCGCTGTAAGGGGAAGGGCCTCCTCCCAGGGAGGCAGATCGCCTTCAGCGGGCGGGGGGACCTCCTCCTCAGGGGGCAGGTCGGCCTCGGCGGGCGGGGGGACCTCCTCCCAGGGGGGCAGGTCGGCCTCCGGGACCACATCCTGGACGAGCTGCTCCACGATAAGACGCAGCTGAGCGCTGCGGAGATCATAGGCCGCCGCCAGCCCCGCCGAAGCCTGGTCCAATACCGCTCCCGAAATGGGGCGGGGACCGATCAGCTCCGCCTGGAGGCTGCGTGCGCTTTTTTCTATCACAGCGGAGAGTACCGCCGTCTCCCCCAGGGGACGTCTCAGCTCCGCTGACGGGTTCCAGGCGGAAAAGAGGGTGAAAAATGGGATCTTGGTCTGCTCAGACATGGTCGCTCCGGCTCCTTCTCCAAGGCTTTCTCAAATTTCCAGGGTATCGATCAGACGGAAGAGCTCGTCCACCAGTTCCTCCTGGGGCACCTTTTTCACGATCTCTCCCTTGCGAAAGAGAAGACCCACACCGTCGCCGCCAGCGATGCCCACGTCGGCCTCCCGGGCCTCTCCGGGGCCATTGACCACGCAGCCCATGACGGCCACTGTGATGGGCTTGCGGACCTGGCGAAGCCGCTCCTCCACCTCATGGGCAAGGCTGATGAGATCGATTCTGGTGCGGCCGCAGGTGGGACAGGAGATGAGCTCCGGGGCATCCTTCCGGAGTCCAACCACCCGCAGGATGTCCTGGGCGGCATAGACCTCCTCCACCGGGTCGGCGGAGAGAGACACCCGGATTGTGTCGCCGATGCCCAGGGCCAGTAGACCGCCGATGCCCACAGCGGACTTCAGGACCCCCATCCGAGGCGTACCCGCCTCGGTGAGGCCCACATGGAGGGGGTAGTCGCTCTCGGCGGCCATCTTCCGGTAGGCGGCGATGGTTCCGGGGACGCTGGAGGTCTTGAGGGAGACGCAGATGTCGTCAAAATCCCAGCGGTTCAAAAGCCGGATATGACCAAAGGCTGACTCCACCAGGGCTTCAGGAGTAGGGCCGCCGTACTTGGCCAGCAGTTCCTTTTCCAGGGAGCCTCCGTTGACACCGATGCGGATGGGGAGCTTCTTTTCCGCGCAGGCCCGGGCCACCGCCTTCACCCGATCGGCATCCCCGATGTTTCCGGGATTGATGCGCACGGCGTCGGCCCCGGCGGCCACCGACTCCAGGGCCAGCTTGTAGTCAAAGTGGATGTCCACCACCAGGGGGATATGGATCTGTTCCCGGATGGCCCCCACCGCCTTTGCCGCCGCCAGGTCGGGCACCGCCACCCGGATAATCTCACACCCGGCCTCCTCCAGCCGGAGGATCTGCGCCACGGTGGCGGAGACGTCGTCGGTGCGGGTATTGCACATGGACTGGATGGTCACCGGGGCACCGCCCCCCACCGGCACGCCCCCCACCAGGATCTGTTTGCTCATAGGTACACTTCCTCCCCAAAAAACAGGTATGGCCGGCGGGTGAAGACCACCCGCCGGCTGGAACGCAATCTAGGTAAAAATACGGACCACATCGTTGAAGGCCACCACCACCATCAGCAGCAGCAGAAATATAAAGCCGGCCATGTGGACATAGCCCTCGTATCTGGGGTCCAGTTTCCGGCGGGTCACCAGGGTAAAGAGCCAATTCACCACCAGGAAGAAGATCCGCCCACCGTCCAGAGCAGGGATGGGCAGGAGATTCATCACCGACAGGTTGATGGCGATAAAGGCGGAGAGGTTAAAGATGCTGAAGAGGGCACCCACCAGAGGGGAACCGCCGCTCTCCGCCGCCGCCTGGGCCCCCTCCTCACCGGCCTGCCCCATGACGTCCATAATGCCGATGACGCCGGACATATCCTTGACCCCCGCTTTGCCGGTGAACAGGTCTGTGAGACTGACGCGTACCAGACGCACCATGTCCACAGCGCTGTACCAGCTCTGCTGGACGCGCACCAGCGGAGTGGCCTCCTCGACGGTAAAGGTAAGGCCGTACATCAGCTGAGTCTCACCGTCGTAAAGGTACTCCCGGGGGATGAGGGGAAAATCGTCCAGGACGAGCTTCTTCCCGTCCCGCAGAATCACCAGGTCCATGTTCTCTCCCCCGGCCCGGGAAAAGAAGAGGTCTACATCGCTTTTGGTGTAGATCCGCTCCCCGTTCACCGACAGGATGCGGTCCCCCACCATGAGGCCGTCCGCCCCCTGATTGGGGAAGCCGTCAATGAAACCGGCGATAACCGGGGTGACAAAGCCCGCCGCCTGGCTGTATACCACCAGCAGCAGCACCAGCCCGGTGAGAAAGTTCATCAAGGAGCCGGCCACCAGAATGATGAACTTCTTCCACCCCGGCTTGCTGGAGAAGCTGCCGGGGTCGTCGGTGGCCTCGTCCTCCCCCTCCATGGCGCAGAAGCCGCCGATGGGGATGGCCCGGAGGGAGTATTGGGTCTCCCCCTTGGTGGTAGACCACAGCAGGGGACCCATTCCAATGGCAAACTCGTTGACCCGCACTCCCAAAAGCTTAGCGGTGATGAAATGTCCGAACTCGTGGAGGGCGATGAGGATGCCGAAGACGACGATGGCGATGAGGATATATAGCATATGATCTGGTTCTCCTTACTGCCCCGCCGATGAATGGGCACGGGCCACGGCCTCCCGGGCCGCCTGGTCTGCCTGAAAGATCTGCTCCAAACTGGGGCTCTGGACCGCCGGGACCTGTTCCATGGCAAGGGCCACCTGTCGGGCGATGTCCATAAAGCCGATGCGCCGCTCCAGGAAGAACCCCACCGCCGCCTCATTGGCGCCATTGAGGACTGCCGTGGCGGTGCCGCCGGTACGGGCGGCCTCCAGGGCCAGGGCCAGACAGGGGAAGGCCGCCGGGTCTGGAGCCTGGAAGGTGAGACTGGGACAGGTCAGGAGGTCCAGGGGCTCTGCCGGGCCTGGGGCGCGCTCCGGCCAGGTGAGGGCGTACTGGATGGGCAGGCGCATATCCGCCGCCCCCAGTTGGGCCAGCACCGCATTATCACAGTATTCCACCAGGGAGTGGACTATACTCTCCCGGTGGACCACGATGGAAATTTTTTCGGGGGGCAGCTCGTAGAGCCGCATGGCCTCGATAAATTCCAGGCCCTTATTCATAAGAGTGGCCGAATCCACGGTGATCTTGGCCCCCATGGCCCAGTTGGGGTGCCTGAGGGCCTGCTCCAGGGTGACCCCCTCCAGCTCCTCCCGGATGCGGCCGAAGAAGGGG
>DXCX01000010.1 GCA_019115785.1 Candidatus Intestinimonas merdavium
CCCTTCAAGGGGGGCGGCAAGCTCATCGTCATCGACGGGGGCTTCTGCCGGGCCTATCAGCCCACCACCGGCATCGCCGGCTACACCCTCATCTACAACTCCAACTGCTACCGCATCGTCTCCCATAAGCCCTTCTCCGGCAAGCAGGAGGCCATCCGGGAGAATCGGGACATCGCCTCTACCTCAGAGGTCTTCGAGCGCATGGAGACCCGAGTGAAGATCTCCGGCACCGACATCGGCAGCGAGCTTCAGCAACAGGTGGACGACCTAAAGGCCCTCCTCCGGGCCTACAAGATGGGCGAGGTACTGGAGGACCACCGGACCTGACCCACCTCTGTTGCCCATAAAACAGAGGCCATATTTGACGCCTCTTTCACCGATTGCGCCCTGATAAACGCGTGCGCCGGCGAGCGGGAAAATTCCGCTCGCCGGCGCACTTGTCGTATGGAAGTTCAGGCTCACGCCCCGGAAGCTTGCAGCATAGCGGCGGTTTCCGGCAGGACCCGGCGGACGATGCCCTCGATGCTCTCCTCTGAAAGGCTGCACAGACAGGCCACCGCATCCCGGCGGGCCGTCCCCGCCTCCACCTCCAGCTCCTGGGCCAGGAAGGACTCCAGGAGCACACATTTGGTATGGAGCTGGTTGGCCGCCCAGATCCCCCTCGGGGTGAGCTGTACCCGTCCGTAATACCCCTTGTTGACCAGCTCCGCCCCCACCAGCACCCCAAGCATATGGACCACACTGGCCGGGGAGACCTCAAGGGCCCGCGCGATCTCCACCGAGCGGACGGGAGCGCCCTCCCCGCTGAGCCGGTAGATGGTGAGCAAATACCGCGTGGCTGCCGCAGACATATCCATTTTCCATCGCCTCCCTTCTTACGCGCCAGCGGCCTCCGCCCCCTGGGCGATGGCCTTGGCCATGGCCTCGGCGCTGCCCGTCTGGGACCAGCAGATCACAGTCAACTTGCGCATCATAGATTCCCTCCCACGTTGCTTATGATGATAGCATGGCTCACGCCGCCTGAAAGACCTGGCCCAGCGTCATTCCCATGGCCAGCCGGGCACACAGATGCTCCCTGCACCGGTCATACCGCCGGAACAGCGCCCTGGCCCGTTCCACGTCGGAATAGACCTTCCAGTGGCCGCACAGCTTACAGTTGCGGCCCCGATGGCGCTGAAAGCCCGCCACGTCCTCCGGCGGATAGCCCAGAAAAAGACCGATCTCATGGGGAAACTCCCCCTCTGTCCGAAGCCGCTGACCCAGCCGGTCCAGCATGGTCCCCAGAGTTTCTCCCGCCTCATAGCCGTCCTTCTCCAGCAGCGCCGCCGACAGCGGGGCCCGCAGCGCCCGCTCCAGCTCCACCGGCCGGTAGACCAGCAGCAGCACCTTCCTCCCGCAGCCGCACATGGCGCGGAAGACCACCCCCCTGGGGGCAAAGAGCCGCCGGTACTCCTCCAAACGCTCCTCCAGGTCGGGGAACTCCCCCCGGGAGAGGGAGACAAGATTGGATGGCTTCAGGCCCGCCAGGGCGGGGGCACAGTGATAGGCCAGGATCTGGTCCAGGGTCCGTTTCATAGACAGGTCTTCTCCCTTCTGGTTAGCTTTTACTAACTAATTATCAAAAAAGAGTGGGGCACCCCCCATTTTCTCATGGTTAGTAATAGCTAACTGCTTGGAGGATACCACACCCAGCCTACTACTGTCAAGGGTGAAGGTAAAAAAATCTGCCCGCCGGAAACCGGCGGGCAGTGGATCATGGTTGTATTCTTGGAGTGATATGGGCCTTCAGGCAGGCGAAGGTCTCCTCACTGATGTCGTGCTCAATGCGGCAGGCATCCTCCGCCGCCACCTCCGGGCTCACTCCCAGAGCGGTGAGCCATTTGGTGAGAAGCTGGTGGCGCTCATAAATGCAGGAGGCAATGGCCATTCCCGCCTCGGTCAGCTCCAGCAGGCCATCCTTGTCCATGGTCACATAGCCGTTCTCCCGCAACAGGCTCATAGCCCGGCTCACACTGGGCTTGGAATAGTTCAAATGGTGGGCAACATCAATGGAGCGAACGGTCCCCTTCTTCTCCCGGATGGCCAAAATGGCCTCCAGGTAGTCTTCCGCCGATTCATGGATTTTCAACGGATTCCCCTCCTGGTCATGCTGCGGCTGTGCCCAAAAACACAGGCAGCCGGTATTGTTATATTTTAGCACAGTTCTTCTCCAGACACAAGAGGCAGCCCACCCTGCCGCCCCATCGGAGAAATTTTTCCCAAAAGGGATTGACAGCACTGGTTAGCAGTGGTAAACTATCTGCCGTCAGATAGTTAGTATAAGCTAACCATTTGCCGCGCCCTTTCCCGCGCGGCAGCAATGAAGAAGAGGTGATTGTTATCATGCCGCTGACGATGGCCCCTTCCGGCTCGGCCGCGACGGTAAAGAAAATCAACGGGAGGGATGAGGTCCGCCGTTTTCTGGAAAGCCTGGGCTTTGTAGAGGGCGGCCAGGTGACCGTGATCTCCGAGATGGGCGGAAATCTGATCGTAATGATCAAGGACGCCCGCATCGCCCTGAGCAAGAGTATGGCGGGGCGCATTCTGGTTTCAACGTGAGAAAAGGACGTGCTGCCCGCCCCCTCCCTGCGCTGGTACGCCATCAAGCTCTTTGAGCGGGATGAGAAGGTCATGGCCGGCTTCACCCTCTCCGCCGACCTGGCCGCCCGGCTGGAGGGTATCATCTCCGGCTGCGAGGAGGCCCTGGACGACGACAGCGAGTCCATCATCACCAATGAGCGGTATACCTATCTCTCCAGGGTCATGGACCACTGTGTCAAAAAGGTCCGCACCGGACTCTCCACCTCGGACAAGATCGACCGGATCGTCACCCACCGGGTGTTCGCCCTGCCCATCTTCGCCGCCGTCATGTTCTGCGTCTACGCCATCGCCATGGGCAGCTGGCCGGTCTCCATCGGCACGAAGGCCACGGACTGGACCAACGACGTCCTGTTTGCCGAGATCGTACCCAATTTCCTCAACCGTTTTCTGCTGGGCGCCGACGGAGCGCCGGTTATCGCCGGCTGGCTCTACGGCCTCATCCAGGACGGCATTGTGGCCGGAGTGGGCGCCGTGCTGGGCTTCGGCTCCTGGAAACCCGCCGTGGCCGTCTTCACCGGCCTCATCGCCAAGGAGAACGTGGTGGGCACCTTTGGCGTCCTCTACCAGTTCGCCGGTGAGCTCTCTGAAAACGGCGACGAGATCTGGGGCAGCATCGCCGGCGATTTCACCGGCGTCACCGCGTACAGCTTCATGATCTTCAACCTGCTGTGCGCCCCCTGCTTTGCCGCCATGGGCGCCATCAAGCGGGAGATGAACAGCCCCAAGTGGACCCTGGGGGCCATCGGCTACATGTGTGGTTTCGCCTATGTGATCTCCCTCATGGTCTACCAGCTCGGCGGCCTCCTCACCGGCGAGGTGGGCTTTGGGACGGGCACCGTGGCCGCCATTCTCTGCCTGGCCGCCCTCCTCTACCTGCTCTTCCGCAAGGGCTGCCAGGGCGACACCCTCCGGCTCCGGGCTGTGGACGCCCTTCGGGCCTGACCCCAATCTTTTTTGAAAGGAGCGTTTCCCCATGGAGACTCTTATCGTGGGCGCCATCGTTCTGGCCATTCTGGGCCTGGCGGCCCGCAGTGTGATCAGAAGTCATAAAAAGGGCGGCTGCTCTGCCTGCGGCGGATGCGGCGGCGGCTGCCAGTGCTCTGACCGCCCCCACCACTGAAAACATGAGATGCCGCCCCCTTCCCAGACGATCACTCCGGAAAGGGGGCGGCATTTTTTACGGGTTGGGAAGCCTGGATGCGTCCTCCTGGGCCATCAGACGGCCCAGCTTCAGCATCTCGGGCACGATGAAGAGGGCCACGATAACCCCCGAGGAGATGTCGGCGATGGGGCCGGCGTAGAGGATGCCGTCCAGGCCGAAGAAGGTGGGCAGGATGAGCAGCAGCGGGATGAGCAGGAGGAGCTGCCGCAGCATGGAGAGAAGGGATGCCTTCAGGGGCTGCCCGGTGGCCTGGAAGTAGCTGGTAGAGACGATCTGGAAGCCGGCGCAGAAGATGCCGAACATGTAGGTGCGCATGCACCGGACGCCGAAGTCGGAGAAGTTCTGGTCACCGGTACCGAAGAGGGAGAGGATCAGTTCGGGCACGGTCTGGCAGACCACCCAGCCGGCGGTAATGGTCACGGTGGCGGTGATGACGGCGATGAGGTAGGTCTTCCGGACCCGGTGGAACTGCCGGGCGCCCCGGTTGAAGCCCAGGATGGCCTGGGCCCCCATGCCGATCCCCACACAGATGGAGCCCAAAATCATGGCGATCTTCATGACGATGCCCATGGCCGCCTGGGCGGTCTCCCCTCCCACAGGGCTCAGGTCGCCATAGTATTTGAGGGAGTTGTTCATGACGATCTGCATGATGCAGGCCACTCCCTGGGTAATGCCGGAGGAGATGCCCAGGGCGCAGATGCGTCCGCACAGGTCCCGGCGCAGGCCCATGAGATGCCGGTCAAAGCGCATGTGGGTGCCCCTCTTCCAGAAGTAGAGGGCCAGCACCACAGCGGAGATGAGCTGGGAGGTGATGGTGGCGATGGCGGCGCCCCGGACCCCCCAGTGGAAGATGAAAATGTAGATGGGGTCCAGAATGGTGTTGAGGACGGCGCCGATGATGATGCCGTACATGGACATCCTGGGACTGCCGTCGGCCCGGACCATATTGGAGAGGGTCACCGACAGCACGCTGAAGGGGGCGCCTATGAGGATGATGGAGGTGTAGTCCTTGGCGTAGGGCATCACCGTATCCTTGGCGCCGAAGGCACGGAGCATGGGCTCCAGAAAGATCAGTCCCAGCGCCATCATCACAAGGCCCGCCAGAATGGACAGGATAAACAGATTGTTCAGGGTGCGCCCCGCGGCCCTTTCATCGCCCTCGCCCATCTTGATGGAGGCGTAGGCGCAGCCGCCGGAGCCGAGCATGGTGGATACGGCCAGCATGATGGTGACCACCGGGAAGGCAATGGTGGTGGCGGCGTTGCCCAGCACACCCACACCCTGGCCGATGAAGATCTGGTCCACGATGTTGTAGACCGAATTGACCAGCATGGAGACCACCGAGGGCACGGAAAACGCCAGCAGCAGCTTGCCGATGGGCTGATAGCCCAGAGGGTTTTCCCCCCGCAGTCTCCCCTGGTCCAGCTGTTCAGATGCCATGGTTCTCTTTTTCCTCCTGTTCCAGTGCCAGAATGGCGTTTTCGGCGATGCGGGCGATCAGCCCCTTGGCCGCCTCCACCTCTTCTGGGGTCATCCCCTGGGTGAGCAGCTCATTCCACCGGAGCCGGGCGGCATATCCCTCCTGGACCACCGGCTCGGCCCCCTCGGTGGCATACAGACGCCGGACCCGCCTGTCGTGCGCATCCGCCTCGGAGCGGACATAGCCCAGCTCCTCCAGCTTCTGCACCGCTCGGGTCACCGTCCCCTTGTCGTAGAGGCCCATCCGCGCCAGATCATACATGCTGATCCCCTGGTGCTCATAGACGCGCAGGAGAAAAAACTGCTGTCCGCAGCCGATTCCCCAGGGCGCCAGGGCCCGGTCATAGAAGCGATTGGCCATCCGGTAGGCGACGGAGATGTTCCGACCCAGGAACACAGACTCGTCCATCGTGCCTGTCCCCTTTCCGTGGTGCTCCGTGCTCACGGCGCCTGCTCAGGCACCGTTTTCCAGGGCCCATACAGGATATCACATAGTAGTTGCATGGTCAATCATTTTCCGCCCATTCCGAAAAAATCCCCCTGCTTCCGCCGGGAAGCAGGGGGATTTTTCAAGAAATGGAACGAAAATACTCCAGATTCCAGAGATAGGACGGGTCGTCCGGCTTATAGCGCCCCGCCCGCCGGTTCCAGGCCTCGGCCTCCTCCCGGCGGCCCAGGCGGTCCCAGCACACGCAAAGCTGGATGCAGGGGAGAAAGCCGTAGCAGTCCGGCTGGACGAAGCCGCCGCCCTCATCGTCCCGCTCCCGGGTGAGGGCCAGCTCATACCAGAAGATGGCCCGCCTCCAGGCCGCCCGGGCCTGAAAGTATGCCCCCAGGGCGCAGCAGGTCTCCGCCCGGGGGTCGTCGTAGCGGAAGCTGTCCAGCAGGGCCTGAAGGGCACCCCCCTCATCCCCCTCCTCCAGACGGCAGCGGGAGAGCAGGCGGCAGGCCTCGATCTCGTTCTCCACCCAGCCGCCGCCCCGGGCCAGAAAGCCCTCCAGCTCGGCCGCCGCCGGACCGTACCGCCGGTGGTCCATGAGCTCCCGGGCGTAGTAGAACCGCTCCCGAGGAGAAAGCGGTTCTCCCCGGGCCAGCCTTTTCTCATAGATGCGCAGGTTGCGGTCCGGGTCTCCGGGGCCCTCCTTCCGGTGGGTCACCGCCGCCGTGGACCAGATCACCTTGCCGAAGGGGGCGATGGCCTCATGGACAGCCCCCTCCCACAGGTCCCGGCCCAGGTTGCGCACCAGCCGCTCCCGGTAGCAGGTGAAGACCGGCCGCCCGCTTTGGTCCAGACCGCTGTGATAGGGCATCATCACCACATCGACGTCGCTTGATAAGGTCCGCTTGAGCTCCAGAAAGGCCTCCCGGTCCTCCGGCAGGAGCACGTCGTCGGCGTCCAGCCACATCAGATAGTCCATGTTTCCCTTGGAGAAGGCAAAATTCCGGGCCGCCGCGAAGTCGTCCCGCCAGGGGAAGTCATAGATCCGGCTGGTGTAGGCCGACGCCACCTCCCTGGTGGCGTCGGTGCTGCCGGTGTCCACGATGACCATCTCGTCCACCAGCCCCGCCGCGCTGTCCAGACAGCGGCCCAGGACCTTCTCCTCATTCTTCACGATCATGCAAAGGCTGATCGTCGCCATACCGACACCCCCTTCCCCCCAGTCTATGCATGGGGGCGGAGGGCGTGCCGCGCCAGGTCAGCTCAGCCGGGCCCTGTCCTGCTGAATGAGGAGCTTGAGGGCCTCAATGCCCACCTCGATGGCGGCGGAGAGATCGTGGCTCTCCTTCTGGTCCAGACCGGCGGCCTCCCGCTCCTGATTCCAGATGACGTGGAAGCAGGAGCCGCAGCGCACCCCCAGAGCGGCGGCGCAGCAGAAGAGGGCGGCCGACTCCATCTCGGAGGCCAGCACCCCCAGGCGCTTCCACGCCTCCCACTTGGCCTGGAGCTCATAGCTCACCGGCATACGGGCCGGGTCGTGCTGCCCATAGAAGGAGTCCTTGCACTGGACCACACCGGCGTGCCAGGGCTTGCCCAGATTCTTGGCCGCCTGGACCAGGGCCTCCTGGACCTGGTAGTCGGAGACGGCGGGGAACTCAATGGGGGCGTACTCCCGGCTGGCCCCCTCGTGCCGGACGGCGCCGGTGGCGATGACCACATCATCGCTTTGGACCTTGAGGGCAATACCGCCGCAGGTGCCCACCCGAATGAAGGTGTCGGCGCCGATGGCGCGCAACTCCTCCATGGCGATGACGGCGGAGGGGCCGCCGATGCCGGTGGAGCAGACGGACACCTTCTCCCCCAGCAGGGTGCCGGTGTAGACCGTATACTCCCGGTTGGACTGCACCTTAATGGGATCGTCAAAATAGGCGGCGATCTTCTCGCACCGTCCGGGGTCCCCCGGCAGGATGCAATACCGGCCTACGTCGCCCTCCTTACACTGGATATGAAACTGAAGCTCATGCTGCTGCATTCACTCGCCTCCTGTAACATTGAGATAGTCTGATTTTACCACCTCTCGCCCATTTTTGCAAGAAAGCCGTCTCCTCCCAGCCCGTTGTAACCATTTGTAATTGCAATTTTTCCGTCGTTTCGCTACAATGTAGTATACCATTTTTGGGGGGTGCCCCTCCCCGATCCCATCGCCCGGCGGCCTCTGTCCGCCGGTGGAAAGAAGGCATTTATGAAACGAAGCGCTCTCCTGTGCGTGCTGACCCTTCTTCTGGGCTTCACCGCCGGTCTGCTCCTCAACTTCAGCCAGCTCGGCGGCCGAGGCCTCCTGGCGCCGGGCGCCGCCGCCACCGCCGCCCCCAGCACTGTCCTTCACAGCCCTCAGACCGCGGCCGCCTCCGCCGACCGGGACAGCAACGCCCCCCTGCTGGGCGCCGGGAACGCGGTGCTGGCAGCCCTAAAGCGGGACGACATTCAGGCCCTGTCCGCCCTGGTGGACCCGGAGCGGGGGGTCACCTTCACCCCCTACTCCACCGTAGACCCCCACAGTGACCTCACCTTCTCCCCCGACCAGCTCTCCCAGGCCGGGGCCAACGGCACCCGCTATGTCTGGGGCTACACCCAAGGCAAGGGGGATGCCATCACCATGACACTGCCGGAGTATCTGGATGCCTATGTCTTCAACATCGACTACACCCAGGCCCCCATCATCGGGGTGAACTCTGTCCTCTCCTCCGGCAACTCCCTGGAAAACGTGGAGGACGCCTATCCCAACGACCGCTTTCTGGAGTACTACTTCCCGGGCCAGGACCCGGAGGTGGGCGGACTGGACTGGTGCGCCCTCAAGCTGGTCTTCAGCGACGCGGACCAGACCGGAAATTACCTGCTGGTGGGCGTAATTCACAGCGAGTGGACCATCTGAACAGGCGAAACCGCCGCCTTTCCCGTCCCTGAGGGGCCGGGAAAGGCGGCGGTTTTTTGGCCTGAGCCGGGCGGGTCCGCCCTATTTGCTTCCCCGCCAGCGTATGGTCACCCGGAAGAGGTCCCCGTCCAGGTCGGCGAAGACGGTGTGACCCATCCGTTCAGCCAGGGCCTTCACAATGGCCAGCCCAAGGCCAGTGGACTGTCCGGTGCGCATTTTATCGGCGGTGAAAAACCGGTCGAAGACGTGGGCCACGTCCTCCTGGGTGAGGCCGGGCGCGTCGTTGGCGAAGACGGACACCACCTCCTCCCCCTCCCGGTAGAGGAGAATGGACATCCGGGCCCGTCCGTGCTCCAGGGCGTTGCGGATGAGGTTGGTGAAGACCCGCAGCACCCCCGCCGGGTCGGCGGTCACCGGCGGCAGGCCCTCCTGGAGCTCCACCGTCATCTCAAACCCGGAGCCCTCGAAGTCGTTGTAAAACTCCGCCACCAGCTCGCTGAGGATGTGGTAGAGGTCCACCTTTTCCCGGGAGAGGGGGTACTCGCCCCCCTCCAGCCGGGAGAGGTCATAAAAGCTGACGATCATGCTCTGGAGGGCCTTAGCCCGGCCCTGGATGATGCCCAGATACTCCCGGCGCTCCTCCGCCGTCAGGCCCTCCCCCTCCAGCAGCTGGAGATAACCCAGGATGGAGGTGAGGGGGGTGCGCAGGTCGTGAGAGATGTTGGCGATCTGCTGCCGGATGGCCTTCTCCTGGCGGCGGTAGTCCCCCTCCTCCCGCTCCCGCAGGTCCAGCAGCTCGTTGATGGCGGTGAGCAGCTCCTCCGCCGCGGCGTTGGGGGCCGCCATGGACACCCGGGGCCGACCGGACCGGAGCTGCCGGGCGCAGGCGCGGATGTCCCGCTCCAGGGCGTAGAGGCGCAGGCCCAGCGCCAGGCAGGTCAGGGCCAGCAGGACCAGCAGCAGAATGAGCATGCTCACTTTTCCCCTTTCTATCGGAGATCCCGGCGGCGGAAGATCAGAAGCCCCAGCGCCGTGGTGAGGGCCAGCCACACCGCCCCCGTCAGCCAGCTGTTCCCCATGGTGAGCGGGGGGTCCCATGTGCCGTAGACAAAATACGCGCCGCTGAGCAGGAAGGGCCGCACCGCCCCGGTCAGGCGGTTGATGAAGTCCCCCACCGCCCCCAGGCCCATCACACGGACGGCGGCCAGAGTCAGCTCCCCCATGGTGATATAGAGGTAGTAGAGCACCGTCCCCGCCGTGGCTGGACGGAGGGTAAAGGTCAGGAAATAGGCCAGGGATACCGCTCCCACATACCGGGGCAGAGAGAGGAGCATGGACTGGAGGAGTTCGGCCCCCGCCAGCATCCGGTCCTCCCCGCTGGTCGCCAGCATGGCGGCGGGGGAGAGCGCCCCCATGAAGAAAACCGCCGTGGTCAGGAGAAAGAGCGCCGTCCCCACGAGCAGGGCGGCGGAGAGCTTCCCCAGGTAGATCCGGGTCCTGGGCAGGCCGAAGGAGACCTCATTGGTCAGGTTCTCTGCCCGGTCCCCGCCGCCCAGCGCCCAGCCGGCCAGGGGCGGGGCCGCATAGAGCCCCGCCACCATGAAGTTCCGGAAGGCCAGGAGACACTCCCAGGGGACATTTCCCCGGAGGGTGAGGCCGACGAGGAGGACCAGGAACAGATAGAGTCCCCAGCCCAGCCAGCTGGACCGCCGCCGGGACATCCGCCACAGCTCGGCGCTGAGATAGTTGAGCACGGCCCTCCCCCTCCTTTAGCTGATCTCTTTGCGGGAAAAGCCCCACAGGCCCAGGGCGGTGGCGCCCACACACCAGCCGGCCCCCACGCTCCAGGCCCAGGCCACCCGGGACCAGTCCCCGATGGCGTCGGTGAGGTTCTCCAGGGGGGTGGTGAGGAGGAGGTTCCGGACGGCCATCAGGAGGTCGGCCAGGGCGGGGGCGGGCAGGCCCACGAGCAGGGAGAGGAAGGTGAGCATCTGGCCCAAGAGCGCGAGGATGCACACCCCCAGGATGGAGGCGGCGGTGTTGCCCCGGATGAGAAAGAAGCAGGAAAAATAGAGGGCCTGGGACCCCAGCCACACCGGGAAGGCACACAGGAGGGCGAAGCCCAGGGTCTTCAGCGCCTCCGGGGCCGCACCGTCCCCGGGGAGCATGAGGACACACAGCAGGCCGTACCAGCCCAGCAGCAGGGCGCAGGCGGCCACCGACAGCAGGCATCCGGCAAAGAGCTTGCCCAGATAGATCCGCACCCGGGGGATGCCGTAGGCCACCTCGTTTTTCAGGGTGTTGGACTTGTACTGGTCGGAGAAGACGATGTCCGAGGTGATGACGGTGGCGTAGTAGCCCATGGAGAGGAGATAGAGGACGGTGGTAAAGCCCACGGAGGCCGTCACATTCACCGTGTCCCCGTTGAGCCAGGCCCACAGCAGGACCAGCACCAGCTCCAGCCCCCCCACCACCAGGAGGGTGATCCACAGATAGGACCGGTGGAGCAGCTTGTAGCACTCGGCACGGAGGTAGTCAAGCATGGCGGACACCTCCGATCAGGCCCAGGAAGTAGTCCTCCAGGTCGGCGTTCTTACTCTCCGCCCCCATGAGGGCCACCCCCTCCTCCATGAGCGCGGCGGTGACCGTCTGGGGGCGGTCCAAAAAGGCATAGAGCCGCAGCACGTTGCCGGGAAGCACCTCGTACTCCCGGGTGTCCAGCCGCCGCTCCAGGGCCAGGGCGGCCCGGGCGGCGTCGTCCACCGTGAGCTGGAGGCAGGCCCGGCACTTCTCCCTAAGCCGCTGGGCAGAGATCTGCTCCAGCATGTGGCCTTTGTCCAGGAAGCCGTAGTGGGTGGCCACGTTGGACAGCTCGGAGAGGATGTGGCTGGAGATGAGAATGGTGGTCTCCCGGCGGCGGTTGAGCTCCAGCAGAAGGTTGCGGAACTCCACGATTCCCTCCGGGTCCAGGCCGTTGATGGGCTCGTCCAGCAGCAGCAGGTCGGGGTGGTCCATGAGGGCCAGGGCCAGTCCCAGCCGCTGCTTCATGCCCAGAGAAAATTGCTTGAATTTCTTCTTTCCCGCCCCCTGGAGCCCCACCTGATCGAGTACCTGGGACACACAGTCCCGGCCGGGGATGCCCCGCTGGCGGCGGTAGTACTCCAGATTCTCGGCGGCGGTGAGATAGGGGTAGAAGCTGGGGATCTCCACCATGGCCCCCACCCGGGCCCTGGCGGCGGAGAGCCCCTTCTCCGTGGTCGCGCCGAAGAGCTCGATCTCCCCGGAGGTGGGGAGGGTCTGGGCGGTGAGCATGCGGATGATGGTGGTCTTGCCCGCCCCGTTGCGCCCCACCAGGCCGTAGATCTGCCCCTTCTCCAGACAGAGCTCCACGTCCTCCACCGCCGGGTTGGAGCCGTATTTTTTGGTGAGGCCCCGGGTCACCAGAATGGGTTCTGACATATGGCATCAGCCTTTCCTTTTGATCATGGCGTCATTATAGCGGAAAGGCAACAAACCCGTCTAAAGCAAAAGTGAAGAAAGGATAAAGTTTCCCCTCACTCCACATTCATCTTGAAGCCGATGCCCCACACCGTCTTGATGTACTCCCGGTCCGACACCTTGGCCAGCTTGGAACGCAGGTTGGAAATGTGGACGTTTACCGTGTTGTCGTCCCCCATATACTCCCCGCCCCAGGCGCTCTCATAGAGCTGCTCCCGGGTGAAGACCTTCCGGGGGTGGGACATGAGCAGGGAGAGGATCTCAAACTCCCGGGCGGTGAGGGCCACCTCCCGCCCCCCGGCGGTGACCCGGATGGCCTCCCGGTCCAGCTCCAGGTCCCCGCACCGGAGCACCTGTCCGCTCCCCGGGGCGGAAAACTGCTTGTACCGCCGCAGCTGGGCCTCCACCCGGGCCAGGACCTCGGCGTTGTCAAAGGGCTTGGGGATGAAGTCGTCCGCCCCCAGCCGCAGCACGTTGACCCGGTCCTCCAGCCCCGCCTTGGCCGACAGGACCAGGATGGGCATGGTCTTCTTCTTCCGCATCCGGGCGATGAACTCCTCCCCGGTGAGTCCCGGCAGCATCAGGTCCAGGAGCACCAGGTCGTAGTCGTACTGCTCCGCCCACAGCACCGCCTCGGAGCCGGAAAAGGCGGGGCGCACGTCGTAGCCGCCGTCGGCGAGGATGCGGCACAGGAGGCGGTTGATGTCCTGGTCGTCCTCCACCACCAGGATATGGCAGTTCTCCATCAGAGCCGCTCCCCCTCCCTATGGTCCCTTGCCGCCCGGTTGTAGAGGGACAGGCCCAGCAGCACCATGGCGATCCCCACCACAAAGGCGAAGAGCACCGCAAGAATGGCATAGGTGGTAAAGCTCATATACTTGTCCACCAGATTGTCATAGCCCCAGAACACGCCGCCGAACATGAGCAGAAAGCCGGCGATGTTGCCGGAGCTGGCCAGGGGGCCCGGCTGATCTTCAGCGTCGCGCCGCATTTGGGGCACTTGTCCTGGACCGCCTTAATCAAGTTGTAGTGGTTTTCCTGGCCGCACTCCCAGCAGACCCATTTCATCTCGCATACGCCTCCCGTATTTTATCCGTTTGGGTCATTTCACCCGCAGCCGCCTAGCCAGTTCTTCGTCCGGGTCCACATAGGCGGTCTGATAGGTGGTGTAGACCACCATCCCCGGCTTGGCGCCGGCGGGCTTTTTCACATACTTTACCGGGGTGTAGTCCACCGGCACCTTTTTTCCGTCCCGGGCCTGGGAGAACCAGGCCGCCAGCTTGGCCGCCTCCTCGATGCTCCCGGCGTCGGGAGCCCGGCCCTCGGTCCACAGGATCACATGGGAGCCATGGATCTTCTGGGTGTGGAGCCACAGGTCCCCCTTCCCCGCCTGCTTGGCGGTGAGAAGGTCGTTTTGGGTGTTGTTCTTCCCCACCGAGATCCGCAGTCCGGCAGTGGACCGGAACTCCATGGGCTTGGCGGCCACCTTCATCCGCTTGGCCGCCTTGGCCCCCCGGCGGAGGTACCCCGTGTCGGTGAGCTCCTGGCGGATCTCGGCCAGGTCCCGCTCCCCCTCCGAGAGGGTGATGGCCTCCAGCACGCTGTCCAGGTACTCCAGCTCCCGCCTTCCCTTCTCCACCTGCTCCCCCAGGACCACCTCGGCTGTCTTGGCCTTGTTGTACTCCTTATAGTACTTGGCGGCGTTCTGCTGGGGGGTGAGGAGAGGGTCCAGGGGGATGTCCACCTCCCGGCCCTCCGGGTCGTAATAGTCGGTGAGGCGCACCGTCTTCATCCCCTTTTGGAGGGCATAGAGGTTGGAGGTGAGGATGTCCCCCAGCTCCCGCTTCCGCTCCCGGTCCCGGGTGGCCTCCCGATCCAGCTCCTGCTGGGCCACCCGCCGGGCCACACGGTCCCGGACCCGGCCCACCGCCTTCTGGAGGTCGGCCCCCCGCTGGCCCACCTTCTCCGCCGTGGCCCGGCTGGCGTAGAAGTCGTCCAGAAGTCTGGAAAAGCTCTCGTACCGCCTGGACTCGGTGTCCGGTCCATATTGCAGGATGGGGAGGAAGGTGAAGTCCACCAGCTTATCCTCCCGCACCAGGCCGTAGGGGACAAAGCCCTGGGGACCCACTGCCGCACGGAGGCGGCGGAGCTTTCCTTCCAGGGGCTCTCCCCGGCTCTCGCCGTTGGAGCGGAAGTCCAGCTCCCGCTCCAGCAGCGGGGGCAGGCCCGGCCTGGGCTCCGGCAGGCGGTAGAAGAGCCCCGGCATCACGGCCCGCTGGCCCGTGGCCACGTCCCCCTCCACCCGGCGGACACAGTCGATGATCCGGTCCTCGCCATCGAGCAAAATGAGGTTGGCCCGGCGGCCCATGGCCTCCAGCACCAGGGTACGGCCCACCTTGTCCCCCAGCTCGTCGGTGGACTCCAGCCGCAGCAGCACGATGCGCTCCAGCTCCGGCTGCTCCAGCCGGAGGAAGCGGGCGCCGGTGAGGTGCTTGCGCAGGAGCATGCAGAACATGGGGGGCTGGGCCGGGTTTTCCCGTACCTCCCGGGTCAGATGCAGGCGGGGCCCGTTGGGGCTGGCGGAGAGGAGAAGCTTCACGTTCTCCCCCGCCCCCCGGACGGCCAGGACGATCTCATCCCGGCTGGGCTGGTAGACCTTGTCGATCCTCCCCCCCTCCAGCACGCCTCTGAGCTCCTCCAACACCGCCGTCAGGCAGATCGCGTCCAATGCCATGCCGCGTCACTCCTCCATCATCAGGATAAACAGCTCGTTGAGCCGGTCGGTCCGCCCCTGGAGGTAGAGGTAGCCGAAGAGGGCCTCCAGAGCGGTGGCCGTCTGGTACTCCTCCCGGCTGGCCGCCTTGGGCACCGTGTGGGGGCTGGTGTTCCGCCCCCGACGGAACACGTCCCCCTCCTCCTCGGTGAGGACCCCCTCCAGCTTTTTTGCCATGGCCGCCTGGGCGGGGGCGGCCACGAAGTGGACGGTGGCCTTGTGGAGCCCCCGGGAGGTGGCCTTCCCGTGGAGCACCAGCCAGGAGCGCACCATCAGCTCAAAAACGCCGTCCCCCAGGTGGGCAAGGCCCAGGCTGCTGACGGCCCGGATCTCGTCCGGGGCGGCGTGTAAATGGAAATAGTCGGTCATTGTCTCTCTTCTCCGTCTCTCTAAGCTGGGCGGGGGACCCCTTCGGGCCCCGCCCTCCCGCTCTCCGGCAGGCGGCAAAATCCCGCCCCGCCCGAAGCGATATGCTGTTACAGTTTATCACAGTGCCGCCGGGCGGTCAACAAACAGCCGCTCCGCCCCTCCTCCCCGGCAAAGCCGGCCAGCCCTCCCGGTCAAAGTGAAAGCGGACGTAGCGCTCCCCCTCCAGGAGCACGGGCTCGGCCAGACAAAAGAGGGCGGGCATGGGGAAGGGCTGGGCACAGGAGAAGGGACAGGCCAGCAGAAAGCCCTCGCCCTCCGAACGCAGGAGGACCCTCCCCTGCCGCGCCGCCATGGCCCGGAGGGCCTCCTCCCCGAAGCGCAGCCCCGCCGGGTCGGTCCAGCGCCATCCGGCGGGCGCCCGGTCCCTTCCAAAGGAAAAGGCCAGCTCCGCCTCCCCTCCCACCGGAGGCCAGGCCCCCTGCCGCTTCAAATCGTCCAGGGTCAGGGTGCGCCTGACGCGAAGGCGGCCCCCTTCCGGCGCCAGGGTGCCCAGCAGCGCCCGGCCGGAGGGGCCCCGGAGATAGGCCTTGTAGAGCCCCCGGCCATCCTCCGGGCGCTCCGCCGTCAGCACCGCCCGGAGGCCCGCCTCCTCCACGGTCAGACTGCCGCCCCCCTCCAGCGCATACCGCCACTCCATGGTCCCACCCCCTCTTCTCCCTATCCTATGCGCCATGGGGCCATTTCATCAAATTGGAGGGAAAAACCCTCCCAAATCCACCCGCCTGATCAAACAGCCGCCCGCGGTGAGCGGACGGCTGTCTTCTCTAAATCGCTTGGCGCTCCGCCGCCTCCAGGCGGCCCATGGGACGGTAGACCACAAAATACATGGTGGTGAAGCAGGCCAGACCGCCCAAAAACTGGGAAGCCGCCTCGGCCATGAAGACCCCGTTGGTGCCAAAGACATAGGGCAGCAGCAGGGTGAGGGGGGCATTGATGAAGGCCTTTCGGAGGAGGGAAAAGAAGATGGCGTGCTTGGCCTTCCCCAGGGAGGTGAAGATGGACTGCCCCGCCAGCTGGAGGGACATGAACATGAAAAGGCTGAAATAGGTCCGCAGGGCGGGCACCCCCACCCGGACCAGCTCGTCCTCCGTGGTAAAGAGGCGGATGAGAAGCTCCGGGAAGACCATGATCACCGCCCAGGCCGCAATGGAGTAGATCACCACCACCGCGGCGGAGAAACGAATCCCCTGGCGGACCCGGCGGTACAGCCCGCCGCCGTAGTTGAAGCCCAGCACCGGCTGGGCGCCGTTGGTCACGCCGGTGAGGGGCATGCACACCACCTCACGGATGGAGTTGACGATGGTCATGGCGCCCACGTAGAGGTCGCCGCCCCAGGTCTGTAGGGTGGCGTTGCACACCACCTGGACCAGGCTGTTGGTGAGGTTGACGAAGAAGCCGGCCAGGCCCAGGGAGAGGATGCGCTTCACCCGCTGGAGGGTCAGGGGCATCCGGCTCAGGCGCATGCGCAGGATGGCCCTTTTCCCCGTGAGGAAGCGGAGCACCCACACCGCCGAGCACCCCTGGGCCAGAATGGTGGCCAGGGCCGCCCCCTGGACGCCCAGGTCCAGGGCAAAGATAAAGACCGGGTCCAGCACGATGTTCACAATGGCGCCCAGGCCCACCGTCATCATACCGATCTTGGCAAAGCCCTGGGAGTTGATGAAGGGATTGAGGCCCAGGCTGACCATGACGAAGAGGGTGCCCATAAGGTAGATGGTGAGGTAGTCGTCGGCGTAGGGAAAGGTGGCGTCGCTGGCGCTGAAAAGATAGAGCATGGGCTTCTTCACCAGCAGGCAGCCCAGGGTGGCGGCGACGCCCAGAAGGAGAAGGAGGGTGAAGGAGTTGCCCATCACATATTCGGCCTCCTCGTTCTCCCCCCTGCCCCGGTAGATGGAGCACAAGGGCGCGCCGCCCATGCCGCAGAGGTTGGCAAACCCCATGAGGATGGAGATGATGGGCATGGTGAGTCCCAGCCCTGTGAGGGCCAGGTGGCCGGGCAGACGCCCTAAGTACATCCGGTCCACCACGCTGTAGAGGACGTTGATGAGCTGTGCCAGAGTCATGGGCGCCGCCAAGGTCAGGATGGTCTTGGGTATGCTCCCCTTTGAAAAATCATTTTGCTGCTGTGCCATCCTGGCGTCTCCTCCTTGTGCTTCCAGGCGTTGAGGGCTATACTGATAGACGGGCGCCCCTGCGCGAAGCCCGTTCAGTGAACAATGTATGGATTATAATACAGATTCCCACTGAAAACAATCGCTGCCGCTCCAAAATTATGTCTTCCTGGGAGCGGCGCCGAGAAATGGAGGAAAGGATTCTATGGATACCTTACTGGAACAGGCACAGTCCCTTTTGCCCTCCCTCAAGTGCCTCAAGGACGACCTCCACCGCCACCCGGAGCTGAGCTGGCGGGAGGTACGCACCACCGCCCTTCTGAAGGAGCGGCTGGCCGGCCTGGGCCTGGAGCTTTTGGAGCTGGACATGGAGACCGGCTGCGCCGCCCTGCTCCGGGGCGGGAAGCCGGGGCCCACCGTGGCCCTCCGGGCCGACATCGACGCCATCGTCCAGGAGACGCCGGAGGAGGGGGAGGTGGTATCCCAGATACCCGGCGTCATGCACGCCTGCGGCCACGACTTCCACACCGCCGGGCTCTACGGGGCGGCCTGCCTCCTCTCCGGCATGCGGGAGGAGCTGGCCGGGAACGTGGCCTTCCTCTTCCAGCCCGCCGAGGAGACCACCGGCGGGGCCCGGGCCATGCTCTCCCACGGCCTGTGGGAAAAGCTCCCCAGCCGTCCGGTGTGCGTCTTCGGGGTCCACAACCGGCCCCAGATCCCCGCCGGAAAGGTGGCCGTCCAGGAGGGCCCCCTCATGTCGGAGAAGGCCAACTTCACCATCGTCCTCCACGGGGTCACCGGCCACGGCGGCACCCCCCAGAAGTGCGTAGACGTCATCGTGCCGGCAGCCGCCATCATTCAGGCCATCCAGTCGGTGGTCAGCCGCAACACCGCCCCCGACGATCCTCTGGTGTGCGCCGTGTGCTCCATCCATGCCGGCACGCCGGAGAACTTCTCCCCCGACCTCCTCACCATGACGGGGAGCATCCGGGCCTTCTCCCACGAGACCCGGATGATGGCCCAGACCCGGGTGGAGAAGCTGACCCGTGACATCGCCTCGGCCTATGGCTGCCGCTGTGACTTCAACTGTGAGGAGGCCGCCCCCCTTCTCTCCAACGCTCCCGCCATAACGGCCCTGGCCCGGCGGGCGGCGGCGTGCGTGCTGGGTGAGGAGAACATCGTGGGCACGGCGCCGGAGATGAGCTCGGAGGATTTTCCCGAATTTGGCCGGGAGGTCCCCTACTTCTTCTACTGGCTGGGTTCCGGCTTCCCGGGCCGGGAGAACGCCGGCTGGCACAGCCCCAAATTCCGCACGGACGACGACGCCCTGGCCCTGGACGCCGCTCTGCTGGCCCGCTCGGCCCTGCTGGGCCTTACCTGGGAGGGATGATCTTCCTGGACTGAGGGCTGGAGAGAAGGGGCAACCTAGGGGCGAGGTGATGCCCCATGCGGCGGGATTACGCCGATCTCTACGCCCTGTGCCGCCACGACCCCGCGGCCGACGCCTACTTTCAGGCGCTGCCCGAGGAGGTCCGCTCCCGGCTCAGCGGCAGGATGAAGCAGGTCAACACCTTTGCCGACCTGCGCAGACGCGCCTCCGCTCTGCTGGAGGCGAGCGATCCTTTCTAGGCCCTCTCCTTCTCCAGCACCATGTCTGTTTCTCTTGCATTTTTCCCCTTTTTCCGCTATGATATGCGGAAGAAAGGGGGCATGACCCTGTGGCAGAGACCAAGACCCACACCCTGCCCCGGCTGAAGCGGAGGCTTTTCTGGGCGGCGGGCGCCGTCCTCCTCCTGCTCCTGGCCTTCTGGCTGGGCGCCCTGTGGAGGGGCCGCGAACAGCAGCCCGTCATCACCAGCGACCTGCTGGGACAACAGCTCCAGACGGTCCAGGAGCTGGTGTCGGTGGAATATCACTACACCAACATGGGAAAGTTTGAAAATCAGGTGGACTTTTACGGCTGGAAGGTCCCCTTCACCACCAAGCGCTTCCTTGTCTCCTATGACGGCCTGATCAAGGCCGGCGTGGACCTGAGCGGGGCCACGGTGGAGGTGGATGAGGTCCAAAAGTCCGTGACCATCACCCTGCCGGAGAGCCGCATTCTCTCCCATGAGATCCCCGAGGACAGTATCCAGGTCTTTGATGAGACCCGCAATATCTTCAATCCCATCACCATCGAGGACTATACCGGCTTCACCCGGGATCAGAAGGCGGAGGTGGAGCAGCGGGCCATCGACGAGGGCCTGCTCACCGGCGCCTCGGAAAAGGCCCGGGAGGCCGTGGAGACCCTGGCCGCCCTCCTCCCCGGCAGCGGCGACTACACCTGGACCATCCGCTGAACCGGCCGCCAAAAAGGCCCTTGCTTCACAACAGGTGAGGCAAGGGCCTTTTTCTTGTTAGATCCGCTTCCACATGGCGCCGCCGGGCACGTCGGTGACCTCCACACCCCTTGCCTTGAGCTCGTCGCGGATGGCGTCGGCCCGGGCGAAGTCCTTGGCCTTCTTGGCCTCCCCCCGCTGGAGCACCAGGGCGTCGATCTCGGCGTCCCCCTCGCCGGTGACGGTGTAGCCGCCGGCGGAGGCGGTGGTGGTGGCCTTGGCCTGCTCAGAGCGCCTGGCCTCCGCCTTCGCCATGAGGTCCAGGCCCAGCACCTGGTCGAAGCGGCCCACCAGGGCGGCCTTGTCGGCATCGCTCAGGTCCTTGGCTTTGAGGACATCGTAGAGACGGGTGACGGCCAGGGAGGTGTTGAGGTCGTTGCCCAGGGCCTCCCGGAAGGCGGTGTCGTACTTGGCCATGGCGGCCTCGTCGGCGGCCCCCTCCGGCTTCAGGGCGGCCACCCGGCCCACCAGCTTGTCATAGGCGGCCTTGGCGTTGTCCAGGTTCTCATAGGTGA
Organism: Candidatus Intestinimonas merdavium; assembly: GCA_019115785.1. GTDB lineage: Bacteria > Bacillota > Clostridia > Oscillospirales > Oscillospiraceae > Intestinimonas > Intestinimonas merdavium. The sequence continues at coordinate 20,357 of DXCX01000010.1, forward strand.
AGACCAGGGCCTTCCGGTAGTGGGACTTGAGGCAGAAGAGCCGGTAGACCAGAGGGTCATAGCCCTTCTCCTCCAGGGTGGAGACGGTGGTGAACTCTCCCTTGGACTTGCTCATCTTGCCGCCGGCGGTATCCAGGTGGGCAATGTGGACCCAGTACCTGCACCAGGGGTGGCCCAGGTAGGCCTCGGACTTGGCGATCTCGTTGGTGTGGTGGGGGAAGGCGTTGTCCACACCGCCGCAGTGGATGTCCAGGTACTACCCCAGGTACTTCATGGAGATGCAGGAGCACTCGATGTGCCAGCCGGG
>DXCX01000118.1 GCA_019115785.1 Candidatus Intestinimonas merdavium
GACCATGATGCGGACCTCCCGGCCCGCCTGGATGGCGAAGGACTTCTCCACGCCGGGGAAGGAGGAGGTGATCTCCTCCAGCTTCTCCAGACGCTTGATATAGTTCTCCAGATTCTCCCGCCGGGCGCCGGGCCGGGCGGCGGAGATGGCGTCGGCCGCCTGGACCAGGCAGGCCACCACGGTGCGGGGCTCCACGTCGTTGTGGTGGGCCTCGATGGCGTGGATCACGTCCTCGCTCTCCCGGTACTTGCGGGCCAGCTCCACGCCGATCTGGACGTGAGAGCCCTCCACCTCATGGTCGATGGACTTGCCCAGGTCGTGGAGCAGACCGGCCCGCTTGGCCTCGCTCACATTGGCTCCCAGCTCGGCGGCCAGCAGGCCGGCCAGATGGGAGACCTCGATGGAATGGTTGAGCACGTTCTGCCCGTAGCTGGTGCGGTAGCGCATCCTACCCAGCAGCTTGATAAGCTCGGGGTGCAGGCCGTGGACATTGGTCTCAAAGATGGCCCGCTCGCCCTCGGCCTTGATGGTGGCGTCCACCTCCCGCTTGGCCTTCTCCACCATCTCCTCGATACGGGCGGGGTGGATGCGGCCGTCCTGGATGAGCTTTTCCAGAGCCAGCCGGGCGATCTCCCGGCGGACCGGGTCGAAACAGGAGACGGTGATGGCCTCGGGGGTGTCGTCGATGATAAGGTCCACCCCGGTCATGGTCTCCAGGGTGCGGATGTTGCGGCCCTCGCGGCCGATGATGCGGCCCTTCATGTCGTCGTTGGGCAGGGGCACCACCGAGACGGTGGCCTCGGCCACATGGTCGGCGGCGCAGCGCTGGATGGCCAGGGAGAGGATCTCCCGTGCCTTGGTGTCGGCCTCCTCCTTGTACTGGGCCTCGATCTCCCGCAGCTTCATGGCCGACTCGTGGGTGACCTCCACCTCCAGCTGGTTGATGAGGTAGGCCTTAGCCTCCTCAGCAGTCAGGCCGGAGATACGCTCCAGCTCCGCCATCTGGGTGTTCTTGACCTGGGTGACTTCCTCCTTGAGTTTGTCCAGCTCCGTGAGTCTGTTCTGGAGGGTCTCCTCCTTCTTCTCAATGTTCTCGGTCTTCCGGTCCAGGTTCTCTTCCTTCTGCTGGAGGCGGCGCTCCTGCTTCTGCAGGTCGGCGCGCTGTTCCTTCTGCTCCCGCTCAAAATCGTTGCGGGCTTTCAGGATCTCCTCCTTCGCCTCCACCAGAGCCTCGCGCTTCTTGCTCTCGGCGCTCTTGATGGACTCGTTGATGATCCGCTTGGCCTCCTCCTCGGCGCTGTTGATCTCCTTCTCCGCGGTACGCTTGCGGAGCTGGATGCCGATTAAGATGCCTATGACCAGTGCGACCACTGCCGCGATCACACAGGTAATAACAGCCTGTATCAAGGGTTTCCCACACCTCCATTTCTTGGATTTTCAAAGTTCTAATGTCACAATTTGATGCATGCGCGCCGCCTGCTCTTGGGCAGTACGCACAAAATTTGAAGAACCTGCCCGCGGTTCCGCAAAATATTACACCTAATCTATTTTAAGACCCGAAGGGCTTTCTGTCAAGAAAATTCGTGTGGGAAACAAGGGGGCGGGGCGGGCCGGCTCAGCGGCCGGGGGGCAGGGAGTCGTCCTCCTCCACCCAGTCGGACACCTCCACCACCCGGTATTCCGTGGGGGTGTCCCGGATCACCACCCGCCGGATGCCCGCGTTGATGATGAGCCGCCGGCACATGGAGCAGGAGGTGGAGCCGGGGATCAGCGCCCCCGTCTCCGGGGCCACGCATACCATGTAGAGGGTGGCCCCCAGGGTGTCCCGCCGGGCGGCGGAGATGATGGCGTTGGCCTCGGCGTGGACGGAGCGGCACAGCTCATACCGCTCCCCGGAGGGGATGTTCAGGGCCTCCCGGGTGCAGTAGTTCAGATCCACGCAGTTGCGCCGCCCCCGGGGGGCGCCGTTGTAGCCGGTGGAGATGATCTCGTCGCTCTTCACCAGGATGGCGCCGTAGCACCGGCGCAGGCAGGTGGAGCGGCCGGCCACCGTCTCGGCGATGTTCAGATAGTAATTCTCCTTGTCAATGCGTCCCATAGACGGCCCTCCCGTGCTTTTTGGATCAGTATACCGGCTTTTTGCCCCGGCGGCAAGCCCAAAACTGCCCGCCGGTCACGGACAATTCACATATTGTTTACGATTGCTTCCTTGACGAAAAATCCCGCAGGCGCTATGATAGGTTCAGAAAAAATTAAGGTTTACCTGCAAAGGAGACGACCGTATTTCATGGTAATGAACTTCCTACGAAAACTGATGTACGGCCGGTATGGCAGCGATCAGCTCTCCCTCTTCCTGCTGGTGGTCTATGTCCTGCTCATCCTTCTGTCCGGCCTGCCCCACATGGGGTGGCTCTCCTGGCTGGCCCTGGTGGTGCTGGTGTGGGATCTGTTCCGCATGTTTTCCCGCCGCATCGACCGCCGCCGGGCGGAGAACGCCCGGTTCCTGGCCCTGGCCGGCCCGGTAGTCCGCTGGCTCCGCCTGCGGCACAACATCCACCGGGACAAGGAGCACCGCTATTTCAAGTGCCCCAACTGCGGGCAGTACCTGCGGGTGCCCCGGGGGAAGGGAAAGATCACCGTCACCTGCCGCAACTGCGGCGCCAGCTTTGAGGAGCGGAGCTGAACATCAGGATCCACAGGCCGGCGCACCCCGCCGGCCTGTTTTGCGCCCTTTACAGGGGGCGGAAAAGCTGATATGCTAGGGACAAATCAGGAAAGAGGGTGAGAGCCATGCGGCAGTGCATGGACGCGGACAACCTCCACCGGAGGCTGAGGAAGATTATCGGGCAGGTGCAGGCCATCGACCGCATGGTGGACGAGGACGTGCCCTGCGAGGATGTGCTGGCCCAGATCAACGCGGCCAAGTCCGCCCTCCACGGGTGCGGCAAGGTGGTGCTGGAGGGGCACATCAGGCATTGTGTCCGGGACGGCATCGAGCACGGCGACGCCGACCAGACCATTGAGAGCGTCACCAAGGCGGTGGAGCGGTTTGCCAACATGAGCTAAACCCCTTCCAAACGCGGCTGCGCCGCGTTTGGAAGGGAGATGCAGTAGCCTGTCGAAAAGACTTTTTCGACAGGCTGACTCTGCGAGGCTTTTTGCGGCCCCATATGGGCCGCATTTTTTTCTTGACAAATGATACCCAGGGGGGTATAAATATACCCATAGGGGGTATGGGTATATGAAGCGTGACATTGCATTTCTCGTTCTGGGCGGCGTCTCCCTGCTGTTCAGCTTTTTCGGGACTTTCCCCGTGGATCCGGCCTGGCTCGCCATCCTGCTGTGCGGCATCCCCATTTTGAAGGAAGCCGCCGTGGGCCTGGTGACCCGGTTTGACATCAAGGCCGACGTGCTGGTGTCCCTGGCCCTCATCGCCTCGGTGGCCATCGGGGAGATCTTCGCCGCCGGGGAGATCGCCTTCATCATGCAGCTGGGCTCCCTGTTGGAGGAGCTGACGGTGGCCAGGGCGAGGGCGGGCATTGAGAAGCTGGTGCACCTCACCCCCCGTACCGCCCGGCGGCTCACGCCGGAGGGGGAGGAGACCGTCCCCGCCGAGGCCGTGGCGGTGGGGGATGTGCTGCGGGTGCTGCCCGGAGAGACCATTCCGGTGGACGGGGTGGTGCGCTCCGGCCAG
>DXCX01000119.1 GCA_019115785.1 Candidatus Intestinimonas merdavium
AATCTCAAAAAACTGGCCTGTTGGTTGTGGAAGGAGAAGCTTGCTCCATTTACCCTTATCCTTCTTTGGCAGCTATACACAAGAAACCCGGCTTATGCTTGACGCATATGCCGGGTTTCTCGACAGGCTGAGATATAATTTATTATCTTGAAATAGACCATATTTTATCATCTTTGCATAATGCCATACCAACCATGTCGTACCAGTGGCCTCGCCCCACAGCACACGCTCACATTGCTCCCGCATTTCAGGGGTAACCGTATATCCCTCCATGCAGACGGATGCTTCCGCGTTTTCCATAGATATAGTATAATCCTTTTCTTGGTTTTTAGACAAAAAAGGCTCCTTATCTCTCGATAAGGAGCCTTTTGGAGCTGGAAACGTGACTTGAACACGCGACCTGCTGATTACGAATCAGCTGCTCTACCGACTGAGCTATTCCAGCAAAGGGGCCTTTCTATGCTCTGTCCGCGATCTGTTCCCCACAATATAGGTAATAGCACCCCCGACAGCATCACAGACTATTTTTTATGATACTATATCTGCCTCCGCTTGTCAAGGGAGTTTCCAGCTATCCAAGGCCCTTTTTCTATACGAAAAGTATTTTCTTCCTTGCTGTCATACATCTTTCTCCAATCACACAGTTTGGTCGTTTTATTCTGTATATTAAAAATTTATATTTTTCGCCATCTAATCTGATTTGTTTCACTTATTTCTATATATATTTTATGCTCTTAGATTTACATAATATATATTATAAGAAAAATCTACATATAGTTATTCACATTTTGCACCGAGTTTTCCACCGTCTCTATCCCCCCTTATCCCCTTATTTCCGCACTTATACACCGTTTTATCCACAGGTTTCCACCTTAAATGGCCAACGTATTTTCCACTCAACTAATTTACATAATATTGTTTCACTTCACAAAATTCATACCACGTGTGTATGGGCATTTTCCCTATGCATTGCCCCCTGCTGCATCTAACAGGCGCTTTTGCTGCCAGACGCCGCTCTGCCACCGAATCAAAAAGAGCACCGCCCGAATACACTCATCCGCCGCCATGGCCGCCCACAGCCCGGCCAGCCCCCAGCCCAGCACAATCCCCAGGAAGAAGCTGCCTCCCACGCCCACCAGCCAGGCATCGATGACACAGATGACGGTGGGAAAACGAATATCACCGCAGGCCTGGAGGGCCCGGCACATAACCATATTCACCGCTCGGCCCAGCTCCAAAGGGATCTCGATGAGCATAATGGTGCCCGCCAAGGCCAGGATCTGGGGGTCTTTTGTGAAGATGCTGTAGACCGGCCTGGCTGCCAGACAGAGGAGGACAGAGAGGCCACCGGAGACCAGCACTGCTCCCTTCAGCGTGGACATGACCTGTCGGTGGGTGTCCCCCATCTCCCGGGCGCCCATGAGCCGGGCAACCACCACCTGGCAGGCCTGAGAGAGGGCGGAGCCAAACATATAGGTAACATTGGCGAAGATCATGGCATAGACCCGCGTGTTGACCACATAGGCGGCGAAGCGGTTACAAATGGCCTGGATACAGATCTGGGAGCCGTTGTAGGAGAGGGACTCACTGCCGGTAGGCAGTCCGATGCCCAGGAGCTGGCGCATCTCCGTCTTGGGGAAGGGCCGCAGATGGCGGAGGGACAGGGTCCCGCGAAAGCGCCTCTGGAACATACAGGCAATGACCACCACGCCGGCCAGACGGCTCAGGCCGCTGGAGATGGCGGCCCCCGCCACCCCCAGAGCGGGCAGAGGCCCTAGCCCATTGATGAGAATATAGTTGCCGCCGATGTTCAGGCAGTTCATAAAAATAGACACCGCCATGGTCTCCCGCATCATCTGGCTGCTGCGAAAGAAGGCGGTAAAGGTGAGGTAGATCGCCTGGAAGACCATGCCCGCCCCGATGATGCGCATATAGAGGCAGGTCTCCGCAAAGATGAGTTCGTGGACCCCCATGAGTCGGAAGATAGGACCACAGCCCAGGATCAGCAGAAGACTGACTGCCAAACCGAAGATCAGATTCATCAGCAGGGCCGCTGTGCAGGTGCGGCCCACCCGTTTGGTATCGCCTGCGCCCAGGTACTGAGAAACCAGGATCATGGCGGCGGTACACACCACAGAAAACACCAGCAGCAGCAGATTGGTGATCTGATTGGCGTTTCCAATGGCCCCCACTCCGTTGGGGTCCCGCCAGCCCACCATGATCTGATCGGCGTTGCCCACCAGCATCTGGAGCAGCAGCTCCACAAAAATCGGCCAAGACAAGCTCAGTATGTTTTGCTTTCCCCGTTTCATCAATTCTCTTCCTCTCTTCTCTCAGACACAGAACGGGAGCCCGAAGGCCCCGGCCCCCATCGGGCCGGACCTTTGGGCTCCCATCTCAACGCGCCGCTGCGCCGCTGGGTCACGGAATCCTCAGATGTTACCAAACTCCTCGTAAAAGCGGTCATGAACGACCTGGACAGCGGTATCCGCGTCGCACTTATCCACCAGGACGGATACCTTGATCTCACTGGTGGAGATCATGTGGATGTTGATGCCGGCATTGTAAAGGGACTCAAACATGAGGGAGGCCACACCGGGGTTGTTGATCATGCCGGCACCCACAATGGAGACCTTGGCGATCTCATCGGTGACATCAATGTGGTCAAAGCCCAGCACGTCCTGCATGTCGGCCATGATCTCCTTGGCCCGCTCCATGTCATCCAGGTTTACGGTAAAGCTGATGTCCTTGGTGTTGTTCCGGCCGATGGACTGGAGGATAATATCCACGTTAATTTTGTACTTTGCCAGGGCGGAAAACATGCGGAAGGCGGTTCCGGGCTTATCCGGCAGACCCACAAGGGCCAGTCGGGCAATATTCTTATCCTTGGCGACGCCGCTGACATAGGGCTTTTCCATGGTTTTTGCTACCTCCTTGACTTTAGTCCCGGGCTGACCGGAAAAGCTGGAGAGGACCTCCAGGTTCACATTATATCGCTTCGCCATCTCCACCGAGCGGTTGTGCAGGACCTGGGCCCCCAGCGTGGCCAGCTCCAGCATCTCGTCATAGGTGATCTCATCCAGCTTCCTGGCCCCCTTCACACAGCGGGGATCGGCGGTGTAGACGCCATCCACGTCGGTGTAGATCTGGCACAGATCGGCGTGGAGCACGGCGGCCAGCGCCACCGCGGAGGTGTCCGAGCCGCCCCGGCCCAGGGTAGTGATGTCACCATACTTGTTGACGCCCTGGAAACCGGTGATGATGACGATCTTCTTCTTGTCCAGCTCGGCCAGAATGCGTTCGGTGCGCACGCTTTTAATGCGGGCGTTGCTGTAGACCGAGTTGGTTTTAAAGCCCGCCTGCCAGCCCGTGAGAGAGACCACCGGGTAGCCCATACCCTCGATGGCCATAGCGCACAGGGCGCAGGAGATCTGCTCGCCGGTGGAGAGGAGCATGTCCATCTCCCGTTTGGAAGCCTTGGGATTGATCTCACCGGCCTTGGCAATGAGATCGTCGGTGGTGTCGCCTTGGGCGGAGAGCACCACCACCAGGCTGTGGCCCCGGCGATAGGTCTCCGTGATGATGCGGGCCACATTACGGATACGGTCGGCATCCGCGACGGAGGTCCCGCCGAATTTCTGTACGATGAGTGCCATGGTATTATGTACCCCCTAAGCGTTTATGGGAAAGGGGAGCCTGCCAGGCTCCAAGCCAGTCTATGCCCTCACTCCAGGACCCGGAACACCGACTGTACTGTCAGCGCCTCCAAAGCGCCCGCCAGCTGGGCACGGGTCATGGAGCCGGTAAGGAAGGCCACCTCGTCGGCGGGCGCACCGGGCCGGGAGAGCAGACTGGCACCGGGCACCGTCCGGGCAGTCTCTGCCGCCCCCCGGGCACGCACATACCAGCGGAAGGACATCTCCTCCGGACTCACCACCACATCGTCGCCGCCGGGCCCCCACTCGATCCGCTTCCGGGAGCGGATGTGCCGGGCGGCGTCCATGACGTCGGCCACCACGGCGGAGGCTGTGGGCAGCTTACCAGCTCCCCGTCCATAGAACATCACATCGCCAATGGCGTCGCCCTTGACCATAATGGCGTTGAACACGTCCTCCACACCGGCAAGAGGGGCCTGGCTGTCTACCAGATGGGGGGCCACATAGGCGCAGATCCGTCCGTCTTCCCGCTTGACTGCGCGGCCCAGCAGCTTGATCTTTCGGTTGCAGGACTCGGCGTAGGCCACATCGGCCAGGGCCACGCCGGAGATACCCTCGGTGGGCACCTGCCGGGGATAGACGTGGCGACCGAAGGCAATGGCAGCCAGGATACAGATCTTCCGGCAGGCGTCGTGGCCCTCAATATCGGCGGTGGGGTCCTTTTCAGCGTAGCCGTTGGCCTGGGCCTCCTTCAGGGCCGCCTCAAAGGTGATCCCAGAGCGGATCATCCGGGTGAGGATATAGTTGGTGGTACCGTTGAGGATACCGCACACCTCGGTGAGCTCGTTGGCGGCCAGGCACTGGGAGAGCGGGCGCAGGATAGGGATACCGCCCCCTACGCTGGCCTCAAAGAGATAGCTGACCCCCTTTTCCGCCGCCAGCTGCAACAGCTCATGGCCGTGCTCGGCGACCAGCTCCTTGTTGGAGGACACCACGCTTTTTCCGGCTGTCAGTGCCCGGCGGGTAAAGTCCAGGGCCACGGTGGCCCCGCCGATGGTCTCCACCACGATGTCCACGGTGGGGTCATTCTCAATGACGGAAAAATCGTGGACTATCTTGTCCCCAAAGGGGCTGTCCGGAAAGTCCCGTACGTCCAGGATATACTTGAGCCGGACCGGCGTCTCTACCTTCTGGTCGATGTGGTCGGCATTCTTGGCCAACACCTCGGCCACACCGGAGCCCACAGTCCCGAAGCCCAGGATCGCAACATTCACCATGTCATCTACTCTCCTCATGATTCAATTCCAACGTTTGTGCCCTCACGGGCCGCAGGCGGCGTCAGCCCGCCAGGATCTCGCATTTCAGCACACCCCGGAGCTCCGTGGTCTGGGCAAGAAGCTCCTCCACCGGGATCTGGAGTCCGGAGGTCTCCGCCCCAATGGTCACCAGAGCACAACCACTGGAGGGGATACCCTGGTTGATGGTGAGAATATTCGCCCCTGATACGGCAAAACTATTGAGCACCGAGGACAAAACCCCCGGTTCGTCCCTCAGCCGGACTTGAACCGTTACGATCCGACCGTGGAGCATATCGTTGAAGGGCCGGACGGCATCCTTATATTTATAAAAGGCGCTGCGGCTGATCCCCGTGATCCCGGTAGCCTGATGGACGGTCTCGGCCTCGCCGGTCTCCAGCAGCCGTTTGGTCTCCGCCACCTTGCGGAAAATTTCCGGCAGCGCGGCAGCCTCCACGATAAAATATTTAGGCGGATTCGCCATGGCAATCTACTCCTCTGTCCCCCTGTGGACCAGGGGTTTCTGTGTCTTTCTCACACAGGCATTTGTCCGCATGTGGGATTTATTTTAGCACAGTGAATTGAGATACGCAAGTGCGTTTTCTCAGATACTTCCCACGATTTTTCCTGTCTGTTTCGGTCAAAAACCGTCGTTGTCACCATACCCGCTCCGCTGACTGCCTCTTGGAGGCAGCGGGACGCCGAAAGGAGGTCACCATGGCCCCGGACCCTATCCGCCGGTTCCTGCACACAGGCGGCACGCTCCTCCTGAGCGGCCTGCTGCTCTGGGCCCTGTTACGGCTGCTGCTGACCTGGTTTTTCCCCTTCCTGGCCGGGCTTGCCCTTTCCGCCGGGCTGGAGCGCCCTGTCCGCTTCCTTACCCGCCGTCTATGCCTGCCCCGATGGGTGGCGGCCGGCCTGTGTACCCTGCTCCTTACCCTGCTCCTCGCGGGTGGGCTGGGCCTGCTGCTGTGGCGGCTGTGGCAGGAGGCTGCGGACCTCCTCAAGGATCTCCCGGGACTCCTCTCCCCTCTCTCCGCCGCCGGCGATCTGTCGGTGTACTGGACCCGCCGCCTGCTGGTGGCGGCGCCGCCCGAGCTGCGCCCTGTACTCCAAAGCGGCCTGGAATCCCTTTCGGAACAGGCTGCCGCCCTCCCGGCCCGCCTCTCCTCCCTTGCCGCCGCCCGAGCCGCTGCCTGCCTTTCCGCACTCCCCCAGTGGGGCCTGGGGCTCTTCACCACCGCTCTGGCCACCTACTTCTCCTCCGCCGGGCGCCCCGCCCTCCTGGCCTTTCTCTGGCTTCAGGTGCCGGAGGGGCACCGGGAGACCGTCCTCACCAGTCTTTCTCATCTCCGGACCACTGCCCTGGGCTGGCTCAGAGCCCAGGGGATGCTCACGCTGCTCACCTTTTCTCTCCTCTTGGCTGGACTCTTCGCGCTGGGGGTGGGAGCTCCGCTTCTCCCCGCCGCCGTCACCGCCCTCACCGATGCCCTGCCGGTGCTGGGCGCCGGGCTGGTGCTGGTCCCCTGGGCCGTGCTTACAATCTTGACCGGTGACCTGCCTCTGGGACTGGGGCTGTTGGGGCTGTGGGGCCTGGCAATGACCGCCCGGAGTCTGCTGGAGCCCAAGCTGGTGGGGCTCCACGCCGGACTCCCCCCTCTGGCGGCCCTCCTCGCCATGTATGTGGGCTTCCGCACTCTGGGTGTGCCGGGGATGGTGTTTACCCCTCTGACCCTGATGCTGATCAAATCCCTCCACGACGCCGGTATCCTGCACCTGTGGGAGGACTGATATTGCCCGATTATTTTTAACTATCTGTCATTATTTGTCACTTTCTCTTGCACATCCGCTCTTGTTCGGCTATATTATAGGTGGCTTTATTTACACATCGTCAGAGAGGATGTCGGAGATTTGAATATCATCATTGTGGGTGACGGCAAGGTTGGCTATACCCTTGCGGAGCTGCTCTCACAGGAAGACCACAATATCACCATTGTGGACAACAACAGCGAGGCCCTCCGAAAGGCCGATGACGCCCTGGATGTCATGTGCGTCAAGGGCAATGGCGCCTCTATCAGTGTGCTTCGGGAGGCCGGGGCTGAGCACGCCGATGTGCTCATCGCCGCCACCAGCCTGGACGAGGTGAATATGGTCTGCTGCCTCAACGCCAAGCATCTGGGCACCAACTTCACCGTGGCCCGGGTCCGCAACGTGGAGTATACCGTGGACATCAACGCCTTCAAGCGGGACATGGGGATCGACCTGCTCATCAACCCGGAGCGCGCCACCGCGGTGGAGATCGCCCGGCTGCTTCGCTTCCCCTCCGCCGCCAACATTGAGACCTTCTACCGGGGACGGGTGGAGCTCATGAGCTTTCGCGCCAGAGAGGGCGACTTTTTCCTGGGCCAGCCCCTCTCCAGCCTCTCCGACCGAGTGAAGGGCCTGCCTATCCTGTTCTGCGCCGCCGACCGCAACGGCCAGGTCATCATTCCTGACGGCTCCTTCGTCCCCCAGGCAGAGGACCGTATCTACCTCATCGGCGCTCCGGTAGGTGTCCATGAGTTTTTCAAGCTCATCGGACGGTACGCCTCCCACATCCGCAACGTCTTCGTGGTGGGTGGCGGCCGCATTACCAACTACCTGGCCTCCATTTTGGAGCGCATGAACATGCGGGTAAAGATCGTGGAGCTCAAGGAGGACCGCTGCCGCCAGCTCTCCGAGGACCTGCCCCACAGCCTCATCATCCTGGGTGACGGCACCGACCAGGAGCTGCTGGACTCGGAAAACCTGGAGGAGTCCGATGCCTTTGTGGCCCTCACCGACCGGGACGAGGACAATCTCATCATCTCCCTCTATGCTATGCAGCGGAAGGTTCCCAAGGTGGTGGCCAAATGCAACCGCCAGAACTATACCGGCATCGTCCGCCACCTGGGGCTGGAAAGTGTCATCTCCCCTAAGCTCTTCACCGCCAACCAGATCCTCCAGATCGTCCGTGGCCGACAAAATTCCAAGGGCAGCGTGATGAACACCCTCTACAAGATCGGCGACAGCGGCGCCGAGGCCATGGAGTTCGTGGTCAACCAGACCACCCGTCACCTGGGCACCCCCCTCAAGGACCTCCACCTCAAAAGGGGCATTCTGGTGGCTGTCATCATCCACCAGGGCCGTACCATCATCCCCGAAGGGTCCTCCACCATCGAGATGGGGGATACTGTCATTATCATTTCCAGCGGACACGGCATCCTGGATATCAACGACATTTTTGACGACTCCCTTCTGGAACGCCGCGGGGACAACTCCGAGGACGATCTGCTCGACCGGGGGCTGGAGTTATGAATTTCAAGCTTGTTTTCCGTCTGGCGGGAAAGACCCTGCTGGTGGAGGCCGCCAGCATGATCCTGCCCCTGTGCGTGGCCCTTCTCTATCGGGAAGACCCCACCCCCTTCTTCTTCGGCATCGGCATCACCGCCGGAGTGGGTTTTCTCCTCTCCCTCCTGCGCTCCGACACCCGCTTTCACGCCCGGGAGGGCTTTTTCTCCGCCGGGCTCATCTGGGTGCTGGTAGGTATTTGCGGCGCCATCCCCTTCTATGCCTGCGGGTACTTTGACTCCTTTGTGGACTGCTTCTTCGAGTCTATCTCCGGCTTCACCACCACCGGCTCCTCCATTCTCCGGGCGGTGGAGGGCTTGCCCATGGGCATCCTCTTCTGGCGCTCCTTCACCCACTGGCTGGGCGGTATGGGCATTCTGGTCCTCACCATCGCCCTCCTCCCCTCCCTGGGCGCCCGTACCCTGCACATCATGAAGGCAGAGTCCCCCGGACCCATCATCAGCAAGCTGGTACCCCGCGCCTCCCAGACCTCCAAGATCCTCTATACCATCTATTTTGGCCTTACCGCCATCATGGTCATCTGCCTTCTGGTGGCCGGGATGCCCCTCTATGACGCCCTGGTCAACTCCTTCGCCACCGCCGGTACAGGCGGCTTCTCTGTGCTGAATATCTCCATCGGCGGCTATCAAAATCCGGTCTTCGAGGTGATCATCGGCGTCTTCATGCTCCTCTTCTCGGTAAACTTTGCCCTCTACTTCCTCATTCTCTCGGGAAAGGTCAGGCAGGCGCTCAAGAGCGATGAGCTGCGCTTTTTCCTCGCGGTGGTGGCTGCCTCCGTGGTGCTCATCTCCATTAACATCAACAGCCTCTACCCCAGCTACCTCACCTCCCTGCGCCACGCTTTCTTTCAGGTGTCCACCATCATCTCCACCACCGGCTTCTCCAGCGTGGATTTTGACCTGTGGCCGGAGTTCTCCCGAACCCTGCTGGTGATCCTCATGCTGTGCGGCGCCTGCGCCGGCTCCACCGGCGGCGGTATGAAATGCTCCCGCATCCTCCTGCTGCTCAAATGTGTGCGCCGGGAGATCCGACAGATCCTTCACCCCCGCTCGGTGAGTGTGGTCAAGCTGGACGGCCGGGTGGTGGATGAGAAAGTGCTCCACAGCGTCATGGTCTTCCTGGGCGCCTATATGCTCATCACCTTTTCCGCCATGCTGGTGGTGGCCCTGGATGACTTCTCCTTCGGAACCACCTTCACCGCCGTTGTGGCCTGCATCGGCAACATCGGTCCCGGCCTGGAGCAGGTGGGACCCATGGGCAATTTTGCCGACTTCTCCCACCTCTCTAAGCTCATTCTATCCATGTGCATGATCACCGGACGCCTGGAGATCCTCCCCCTTCTGGTCCTCTTCAGCAAGAGCGCCTGGCAGCGGGTGTGACCCCCATTCCGACGGAGAAACTTCCATTTCCTGCATATTGCTTTTTTGACCAAAGGCGGGGCCCTGCGACACACGCGGCCCCGCCTTTTCCTTTTCTTCCCTTTTGGAATTTGTGCAAAGCAGAAAATTTTTTCCTTGACAGCCCTTGGCCTTTTCCCGACTTCCGCCGCTCGTAAGTGCCTTTTCTTTTCATTTGAAGGGGCACAATTTTCGTTTACTGTTTCCTTTTTCCATGTGATGGCAACAATGCACGGAAAGGAACAACGGAGACATTTCATTTTCGTAGGAACTGTAAAAACTTCGTCAAGATGCCGAAATGGCCGGGTGCAAATCTTGAAAATCCTCTTCAATCTGATAAAATTATAAACAAGGAGCGCACGCGGCGCAGCGTGCGCATGCAAAAGGAGTGAGGAATTTGACACAGTACATCCCGTGGGAAAATTACTTCTGGGTTGGCATTGTAGGCGCCGTCCTGGCCATCGTCTTTGCCTATGCCCAGAGCCGGAAGGTCATGACCTTCTCGGAAGGCAACGACACCATGAAAAAAATCGCCGCCTCCATCCGCCAGGGGGCCAATGCTTACCTCCAGCGGCAGTACACCACCGTGGCCAAGGTTTTTGTGGTGGTCTTTGTCGTCCTGCTGGTCATCGCCTTCGGCTCCGACGGCGAGATGCTCTCCAAGTTCACCCCCTTCGCCTTCGTCACTGGCGGCATCTGGTCGATGCTGGCCGGCTTCGTGGGCATGAAGATCGCCACCAACTCCAACGCCCGTACCGCGCAGGCCGCCTCTGAGAGCCTGAACAAGGGCCTGCGGGTGGCCTTCTCCTCCGGTTCCGTCATGGGCTTCACCGTGGTGGGGCTGGGCATGCTGGACATTTCTATCTGGTATTTTCTGCTCCACTATGCCTTTGGCATCACCGACGCCTCCGCTCTGGCCAACATCATGGTTATGAACGGCATGGGCGCCTCTTTCATGGCCCTCTTTGCCCGTGTGGGCGGCGGCATCTACACCAAGGCTGCCGACGTGGGCGCTGACCTGGTGGGCAAGGTGGAGGCCGGCATCCCCGAGGACGATCCCCGCAACCCCGCCACCATCGCCGACAACGTGGGCGATAACGTGGGCGATGTGGCCGGTATGGGCGCTGATCTCTATGAGTCCTACGTGGGCTCCATCCTGGCCACCTTTGCCCTGTCCGCCGTGGCAGGCTACGGCTTCGGCGGCATGCTCCTGCCCATGCTCCTGGCTGTTGAGGGCATCATCTGCTCCATCATCGGCTCCTTCTTCGTCAAAACCAAGGAGGACGCCGACCAGAAGTCCCTGCTGAAGAGCCTGCGGACCGGTACCTACCTCTCCGCCATTCTGGCCGCCATCATCGCCGCCCCCATCACCTATCTGGTCCTGGGGAACTGGGGCGTCTATGTGGCCATCCTGGCCGGCCTGATCGGCGGCTGCGCCATCGGTTACTTCACTGAGTACTACACCTCCGACACCTACAAGCCCACCCAGAAGCTGGCCGCCTCCTCGGAGACCGGCTCCGCCACCGTCATCATCGGCGGCATCTCCCTGGGCCTGAAGTCCACCCTGGCCTCCATCCTCATCGTGGCCGTGGCTGTGCTGGTCAGCTACTTCGCCGCAGGCGGCACCCTGGAGATCGTGGACGCTGAGGGCCTGTTCACTGACGCCTTAAACCGCGGCCTGTACGGCATCGGCATCGCCGGCGTGGGCATGCTGTCCACCCTCGGCATCACCCTGGCCACCGACGCCTACGGCCCCGTGGCGGACAACGCCGGCGGCATCGCCGAGATGAGCGGCCTGCCGGAGGAGGTCCGGGAGCGCACCGACGCCCT
>DXCX01000120.1 GCA_019115785.1 Candidatus Intestinimonas merdavium
GCAGAACACCCAGCCTGCTTCCAGCAAGGCCGACAAGGCCAAAAAGGACAATAAGTCCGAGAAGAAGCCCGGCGTCTTTGCCCGCATCGGCCGCTGGTTCCACGAGCTGAAGGTGGAGTTGAAGAAGGTCGTCTGGCCCACCAGAAAGCAGACCATCAACAACACCTTGATCGTTATTGCCTGTGTGGTCTTCGTGGGCATCTTCATCTGGCTGTTTGACGCGGTGGCCAACGCGCTGATTCAGGCGCTGTTCCACCTGTTTTCCTAAAGTCAGGTGAGCGGCATGGCTGACAATCTAAATTGGTACGTGGTCCACACCTACTCCGGCTATGAGAACACGGTGAAGGCCACCATCGAGAAGTACGTGGAAAACCGCCACCTGCAGGATGTGATCCATGAGATCAGCATCCCCATGGAGACGGTCACCGAGATCACCGACAACGGTCCCAAGGAAGTGGAGCGCAAGGTGTTCCCCGGCTATGTGCTGGTCAAGATGGTGATGAACGACGAGACCTGGCACGTGATCCGGAACATCCGGGGCGTCACCGGTTTCCTGGGCGAGGGGAACAACGCTATCCCCCTGTCCGAGGAGGACGTGGCCGCTCTGGGCGTGGAGAAGCGTGAAATCGTGGTCGGCTATCAGGCCGGCGACAGTGTGAAGATCACCGACGGCGCCCTGGAGTCCTTCCTGGGCACCGTGGAAGAGGTCGACCTGGACCGGGGCAAGGTCCGGGTGGTCGTCTCCATGTTCGGACGGGAGACCCCCGTGGAGCTGGAGCTGGACCAGGTGGAGCCCATCGGCGGGTAAGAGACCCCGGCTGGCTCCCCCGCGGCGTCAAGCCGCATGACGTGGGAGGGACGGCGCCGTCCGTCCCGCCAAACCGGACGCAGAGCGTCCTATTCAACCACATTTTTTCAATGGAGGTGCTCTTTCGTGGCACAGAAAGTAACTGGATATGTAAAACTTCAGATCCCCGCCGGCAAGGCGACTCCCGCCCCCCCGGTCGGCCCCGCCCTGGGCCAGCACGGCGTGAACATCGCCGCTTTTACCAAGGAGTTCAATGAGCGCACCAAGAACGACGTGGGCATGATCATCCCCGTCATCATCACTGTGTACGCTGACCGCTCCTTCACCTTCGTGACCAAGACTCCCCCCGCTGCGGTGCTGATCAAGAAGGCCTGCAACATCGAGTCCGGCTCCGGTGTGCCCAACAAGACCAAGGTGGCCACCATCAGCAAGGAGGATGTGCGCAAGATCGCGGAGACCAAGATGCCCGACCTGAACGCCGCCAGCATCGAGGCCGCCATGAGCATGATCGCCGGTACTGCCCGCTCCATGGGCGTCGTCGTGGGCGAGTAAGGAGGGTGTAAACAATGTTTAGAGGCAAGAAATATCAGGAGAGCGCCAAGAAGATCGAGAAGAATACTCTGTACGATACCAACGAGGCCATGGATCTGGTGGTAAAGACCGCCACCGCCAAGTTCGACGAGACCGTCGAGCTCCACGTGAAGCTGGGCGTCGACTCCCGTCACGCTGACCAGCAGGTCCGCGGCGCCATCGTGCTGCCCCACGGCACCGGCAAGACCCAGCGCGTGCTGGTCTTCGCCAAGGGCGATAAGGCCGAGGCCGCCAAGGCTGCCGGCGCCGACTTCGTGGGCGAGATGGACATGGTCCAGAAGATCCAGTCCGAGAACTGGTTCGATTATGACGTGGTCGTGGCCACTCCCGACATGATGGGCGTGGTGGGCCGTCTGGGTAAGGTCCTGGGCCCCAAGGGCCTGATGCCCTCCCCCAAGGCCGGTACCGTCACCCCCGACGTGGCTAAGGCCGTCACCGAGATCAAAGCCGGTAAGGTGGAGTACCGTCTGGATAAGACCAACATCATCCACTGCCCCATCGGCAAGGTCTCCTTTGGCGCTGAGAAGCTCACCGAGAACTTCAACGCACTCATGGTCGCCATCGTCAAGGCCAAGCCCGCCGCCGCCAAGGGTCAGTATATCAAGAGCTGCGTGGTGGCTTCCACCATGGGCCCCGGCGTCAAGGTCAACGGCGCCAAGCTGGTCTAACAAGAAGCGCGGAGCGCCCGAGAGCAGGCGACTAAGACCCGCAGCGGAGCGAACGGACCGGCGGCCCACAAGGGCCGGCGGATGGCTTGCGCAGTCGAAGGGGCTTAGACGCCGCCGCGGAGGGCGCGCAGCGTGACACCAAGAAGCGCGGAGCGCCCGAGAGCAGGCGGCTAAGACCTGCAGCGGAGCGAACGGGCCGTCGTATTCTCTCAAAACAGATCATTTCCGGACAGGTTTTGCTTGACAAAGCCTGTCCGGACTGATATACTATCATTCGTGTTCAAAGACAGCAGGCGGCGCGAGCCATAAGTCCTGCCGAGAATGCAGCCACAACGGAATGAGTTTCTTTGTGCTGTTTTCGCTGCTTTGAATGCGAAAACAGCTTTTTTGTTGCGTGACTGCATCGGAAAAGTTGAACCCAAATTCAACGGAGGTGAATTCCAAATGCCTAACGCAAAGGTCCTCAGTGAGAAGCAGGCCATTGTGGCCGAGCTGACTGAGAAGCTCAAGAGCGCTTCCAGCGGCGTTCTGGTGGACTACAAGGGCATCACCGTGGCGGAAGATACCGCTCTGCGCGCCGAGTGCCGCAAGAACGAGCTGGACTACGCCGTGGTAAAGAACACCCTGGTCCGCTTTGCCATCAACAACGTGGGTCTGGAAGAGATGGATTCCGTGCTCAACGGCACCACTTCTCTGGCCCTCTCTCATGGCGATCCCATCGCCCCCATGCGTGTCATCGCCAAGTTCGCCAAGCAGTTCAACGGCGCCAAGTTTACCATCAAGTCCGGCTTTATGGACGGTAAGGTCCTGTCCCTGGACGAGATCAACGCTCTGGCTGAGCTGCCCAGCAAGGAGGTCCTCCAGGCTCAGGTCCTGGGCACCATGCTGGCCCCCATCACCAGCCTGGCCATTGTCATCAAGGCCATCTGCGAGCAAAAGGGCGGCTCTGTCGACGCCGCCGAGGCTCCCGCCGCCGAGTAAGCGGCTTCCCACAGATCATTTTTTGATTGAAATCACAATTTTAGGAGGTAACATATCATGGCTTCTGAGAAAATCACTGCCCTCATTGAGGAAGTTAAGGGTCTGACTGTTCTGGAGCTCTCCGAGCTGGTCCACGCTCTGGAGGAGGAGTTCGGCGTGTCCGCCGCCGCTATGGCTGCTCCCGCCGCCGCCGGCGCTGCCGCTCCCGCCGCTGAGGAGAAGACCGAGTTCGACGTGGTGCTGGCCGATGTCGGCGCCGAGAAGATCAAGGTCATCAAGGCTGTCCGTGAGATCACCGGTCTGGGTCTGGCTGAGGCCAAGGCTCTGGTCGAGGCCGCTCCCAAGGCCGTCAAGGAGGGTGTCTCCAAGGACGACGCCGAGGAGCTGAAGAAGAAGCTGGAGGAAGTCGGCGCCAAGGTGGAGCTGAAGTAAGCTTCTTTCCCAAGCACTTTTTGCGCGACATATTAAAAGGGTCCATGGCGGAGAGCCATGGGCCCTTTTTATGATAAGGAGACACCGATCATGGAGATACGCCATTCCACCCCTCAGGATCTCGACCGTATGGAAGAGATCTACGTCCACGCCCGCCAATTCATGCGAGAGACCGGGAATCCCAACCAGTGGGGCCCCACCAACTGGCCCCCTACCGACCTGCTCCGGGAAGACATTGCCGCAGGGCGCAGCTACGTCTGTACCTGCGACGGCAGGGTGGTGGGGACCTTTTGCTTCCTCCAGGGGGAGGATATTGAGCCTACCTACCGGGTCATCCAGGAGGGGAACTGGCACTATGATGGTCCCTACGGTGTGATTCACCGCCTGGCGGGGGATGGATCGGTGAAGGGCATCGGGCGCTTCTGTCTGGACTGGGCCTTCCGGCAGTGCGGCCACCTGCGGGTGGATACCCACGGGGATAACCGCATCATGCAGAATCTCCTAAAGGGCAGCGGCTTTTCCTATTGCGGGATCGTCCATGTTCTGGAGGACAGCTATCCCAGACTGGCGTTCGATAAACGCCGTACAGCGTGAGACTTTTTTCCCACGGCTAGACAGGATTCCGGCTCATATTTTATCCTGCCAGTGGTCCAGCACTGCCAGGATAAAGTCCTGTAGGTCCTCCCCCACCGTACGGCGGTAGACCTCCCCGGTGAGCTCATTGTTGGAGATGACGCGCAGGCCCAGACAGGGTACGCCGAACCGTTGGCATATCCGGTAGGCGGCTAGACTCTCCATGTCCTCACAGTCTTCGCCCGCCTGCTCCCGCAGCCATGAGATACGGTCATACTCCCGGTTAAAGACGTCCCCTGTACCCAGACGGCCGGGAATTACTCGCCCCCTGGCATAGGGGGCGCTTTCAAAGCGGTCCGCCCAGTGAAAATCCCCCTCCAATATCACTGGCGAGGTGTCGGCTCCAAAGTCCCAGAGCCGCCAGGCAGTGGGGTCCGTTCCCTCCCCTGCCCCACGTGGAGGCATAAGGGCGCCGTGAATATCCACGCAGGTGCGGCCCACCACCACGTCCCCCACATGGAGGTCGGAGCGATGGGCGCCGGCGGTCCCCTGGTTCAGGACAAGGATAGGGGAAAACCGCTGGATACCCAGGGCGGTGGCCGCGGCAGCGGAGATCGTGCCCACCTCGGTACGGCTCACCACCAGCTCAAGCCCGCGATACCGGCCGCGCCAGAACCGAAAGCCTGCCATGGTTTCCTCGGTACGACCCTCCAGCCGTCCAGCCGTCCGGTCGGTCTCCACGTCCATGGCGCCCTGAATGAGAATGGGGCCTTTCATCTCTTTCGCCCCCTCCAACGTTTTTCCGCCTCTTGCTGGGCCGCCCAGGATAGGAGGGCGCAGAAACAGCCCACAGCGCAGCCGGCGATCACATCCGTGGGGAAATGGACCCCCACATATAGCCGGGAGAAGCCCATGAGGACAGCCAGCGCCAGGCAGAGGACCTTGACCCAACGCCGACTGGCAAAACGGGCCCAGGTGACACAGCAGGCAAAGGCGGCACAGGTATGTCCGGATGGGAAGGAGTTGGGGTCGTGCTCCTCAACCAGGTGCGTCAGTCCCTCCACCACCAGCCAGGGTCGGGTCCGGGCCACCAGATGCTTGAGGACTACATTCGTACACAGGAATCCAAAGAGCATGGCAATCAGAGCCCAGAAGCCCGCCTTCCGGGTCTTGGGGTGGAGCAGCATGGCAGCGGATAAGAGGATCCACACCAGTCCGATGTTTCCCAACTGGGTATAGAAGGAAAAAAAGGTGTTCAGAATGGGGATACGCAGGTCCTGGAGCCGCAGTAAAAAGGCCCCGTCCAGGTTCAAAAAGGTCTCTAACATGGCAATTTTCCTCCGGTCTTCGTGAACTGGGTCAAAAAAGGGACGAGGCCGCTGCCCCGTCCCTCTTTCTCTCATCGGGAACTCAGCCCTCCGCCCAAGGCTCAGCCTCGCAGGTGGTAATGGTCCCGTTGTTGAGCTCAAAGTGGACCGTTTTGACAATGTGGCTCTTGCCGATTCGGACCTCCTGGGTCCCCACTTCGTTGGTGACGCTGTTGACCACGTTTGCCTGGATGGTAAAGGTGAGGTCCAGGGTGTCATCCCCCTCCACCGGGAAGGTCATGGTGGTCCCGTTCACATCGGTCATGGTCAACCCACCCTCGTGGGGCGCGGCAGTGACATTGGTGACATAGGCGTCCACCATCTCACCGTTGGCCATGAGCTGGTCACCGATGCCGCTCTCACCAGGCACATAGGCCTTGATACCCTCATAGACTTCTTGATCCACGCCCTCCACCTCTACCGTATAGGTGAGGATGGTACGGCTGGCGTTGGATGCCCCGTCCTTACGGGTGACCTTCCAGCCGATGAGGGCCACAGCCACGATCAAAAGCAAAATGACCAGCAGGTCAATGAGATTGAGCTTTCCAAATAGTTTTCCTCGTTCGTCCACCAGTTTCATGTCATGCCTCCGTAAATCTCTTTTCTCGGCAGATGCCCGGCATTTCCGTTGACCGGACTACCCAAGCATTGTATAATATTTTCCGTGAAGATACAAGGGTAGATTTAGAAATTTAAGAAACCCTTATGACATTGGAGGCATCTATGAAAGTCATCCATCTCATCAGCGGCGGAGACAGCGGCGGAGCTAAAACCCACGTTCTCTCCCTGCTTCAGAACCTCTCCAAGAGCATTGACGTAACGATGGTCTGTTTTATGGAGGGGCCCTTCGCCCAGGAAGCCCGGGACCTGGGCATCCGCACGGAGGTCTACCCCAGCCGCAATGTCCTCGGGACCTTGGCCATTCTGAAACAAAAGATCCGCTCTGAGGGCTGTGACCTCCTCCACTGCCACGGCGCCCGGGGCAATATGATGGGTGCCTTCCTCCGCCGCTCCACCGGTGTGCCTGTGGTCACCACCGTCCACTCCGACTATCGCCTGGATTACCTGGGCCGCCCCTTCTCCCGCGTCACCTATGGTACCATCAATACCATCGCCCTGCGGAGGCTGGACTACCGCATCGGCGTCTCTGACGCCATGGTGGACCTGCTTATCTCCCGGGGCTTTGACCCCGATAAGCTCTTTACCATCTACAACGGCATCGACTTCACCCTGCCCCCTCCCGCCCTGGGCCGGGAGGAGTACTTCCGCTCAGTGGGCCTCCAGGCCGACAAGGACTCGGTAGTGGTGGGCATTGCCGCCCGTCTCAATCCTGTGAAGGACGTTTCCACCCTTATCAAGGGCTTCGCCAAGGCCCATGCGTCCTGTCCGCATCTGCGGCTGCTCATCGCCGGTGACGGTGAGGAACGCAGCATGCTGGAGGCCCTGGCTCGGGAGCTGGGCGTATCAGATACCGTGTGTTTTGCCGGCTGGATCAGTGACACCAATACCTTCTACCAATCCATTGACATCAACACCCTCACCTCCCTCTCTGAGACCTTTCCCTACGCCCTCACCGAGGGGGCCCGGGCCAGCCTTCCTACCGTCAGCTCCCGGGTTGGGGGTGTCCCATACCTCATCGACCACGGTGTCAATGGTCTTCTCTTCGAGCCCGGCGACGCTGACGGTCTGGCACACCACCTCATCACCTTGGCCAAGGACCCCGTCCAGCGACAGCATCTGGGAGAGCGTCTGCGGCAGAAGGGGGTGGAGGAGTATTCCCTGGAATCCACCATCCAGCGTCAGCTCACCATCTACCGCACTATCCTCCGGCGAAAAGAGCGGGCACGCACCATCGGCCGCAGGGACGGCGCCCTGGTCTGCGGCGCCTATGGCCGCGGCAACGCCGGCGATGACGCCATTTTGGAGGCCATCGTCCGGGAGCTGCGTCAAATCGACCCCGACCTCCCGGTGTGGGTCCTCTCCCGGCGGCCCGATGAGACCCGGCTCACCTATCGGGTCAATGCCATCTACACCTTTGCCTTTCCCCGTTTTCTCGCCCGAATGAGAAAGACCCGGCTCTATATCAACGGCGGCGGCTCTCTCATGCAGGATGTCACCTCCCGCCGGTCCCTGTGGTTCTATCTTTTCACCATCTCCGCCGGGAAAAAGCTGGGCAACAGAGTACTCATGTACGGCTGCGGCATCGGTCCCATCCAATATCCCTCCAACCGAAACCTCTGCGCCAAAGTCCTCCAGAGCAATGTGGATATGATCACCCTCCGGGATACCCACTCCCTCACCGAACTCCAGGATATGGGAATCGACGCTCCGGAGATCGTCCTCTCCTCCGACCCCACCGTCATTCTTCCCGCCGCCGAGCCAGAGGTGGTAGACGGCATGCTGGAGAGCCGGGGACTGGACCCAAATGGCAAGTATATCGGCTTCACGCTCCGCCCCTGGCCGGGCTACGATGAGGAGAAGGCCAGGATCTTCGGTCAGGCGGCAGATTATGCCTGGGAGAAATACGGCCTTACCCCTATCTTCATTCCCATTGAAAAGCGGCTGGATGTGGGCGCCTGCAAGCGGGCCGCTGCCTATATGAAAGCCCCCCACTATATTTTTACCGACACCGGCGCCTCTGATCACACCATCGGCCTCTTTGCCCGAATGCAGGTGGTGGTCTCCATGCGCCTTCACGCCCTGGTCTTCTCCGCCGGACAGGGCGTCCCTCTGGTGGGCGTGGTCTATGACCAGAAGATCAGCTCCTTCCTGCGCTATATCGGCCAGGACCTCTTTACCGATTTGAAGGATGTGAGCTATGAGGGGCTATGCGCCCACATCGACGCCGCCGTAAACCGTATTGGCGACACCGAATTTCTCTCCGGCGGAGTGGACCGGCTCCGCCAGGTGGAGCGACGTAACAGCGAGGCCGCTGAAAAGCTCCTGGGCCGGTAAGCTCTACCCCACTTCATGAGGTGACCTCTTTGAAGCATTATATCATTGTCTCCTATACCCCCTGGCGTACCACGCCCTCTCGGACCCAGCAGTTTGCCGCCCGGCTCCGGGATGGCAAGGTCCTCTTTTTTCAGCCCAGCCGCCCAGGCCACAGCTACAAGGACCCAGGACGACAGGTGCGCCCCAACGTCACTGTGTATGCCCTTCCCCCGGTGCGTCCCCTGCCGGAGCACGCGGAATTTCTCCAGCGCCATACAGGACGGCGGCTGGCCGCCTATATCCGCCGTACCGCCCTCCACCACGGTTTCCGTGACCCGGTGCTCTGGACCACCCAGCCCCAGCACGTCTATCTGCTGGACTATCTGAATGTCCGCGGACTGGTGTATGATTGTGATGCCGACTGGTCTGAGCTTCCCCCACGGTGGGAAGGGGATCTGGCCGCCGCCGCCGACGTGGTCTTCGCCGCCTCCCCCGGCCTATTGGACCGGCTCTCACCCTGCAATGCCAATATCGCCCTGGTCCCCAATGGCGTCAATTTCCCCATGTTCTCCCGGCCCGGCCTCGAAGTCCCCCCTCTTCTCCGGGACATCCGCGGTCCGGTGATGGGCTGGGTGGGGCGCATTGATAAAGGCCTGGACCTCACCCCCGTGGAATATGCTGCCTGGGAGCATCCGGAGTGGACCTTCGTGATGCTGGGCCGGGTGGGGGATCACCCCCGTCTTTCCCGGCTCTCCCGTCTGGGAAATGTCCGTCTCCTGGGCCGGAAGCCGGCGGTGGAGGTACCCGATTATGTCTCGCGGTTCGATGTGTGCCTGGATCTGCGCCGCCGGGAGCAGGATTTCAGCGATGTGATCCCCCGGCGGATCTATGAGTATCTCTCCACCGGAAAGCCCATCGTCACCCTGCTCTCCCACGACCAGGTAGAGGAGTTCCCCGATGTTATCTACGGCGCCCACTCCCCCGCCGAATACTGCCGACTATGCGAGCGGGCTCTGGAGGAGGACCCGCACTGGGTCTCCCCCCGACGCCGGGACTATGGCGCGGCCGCGGCCTGGTCACGCCGCGCCCAGACGGTCCAGCGTATCCTTGGGGCCATCGGTCTATGACCCGTGGACAAGAATGGGCAAAACGATTTTTACGATTTCCCCCCTTCTTTTTTCTTCCCCGTTGTGTAAGCATACGAAATTCGCCCTGCGCCCTTGCAATCGCCGTCGATTTTAGCTATATTTTAAATAGAATCGTTTGGACGGAGGTGCGGAAATGGCGGGTTCCATTGGAATGTGGGTCCCCTTCCATGGCCGCAATGCGTCCTGCTCAAAAGTGTGAGCCCCTCAGGCCATCCGCGTACCGGATGGCCTGATTCTTTTTTTGTTTCTCTGAAAAATTTTCAATCACAGGAGGTCCCACATGAGTAAAAAAGTCGCCGTGGTCATTGGTTCCGACAGCGATCTGGAGACCATGAAGCCCTGCATCGCCCGTCTCCAGTCCTTTGGCATTTCCACCGAGGTCCGGGTCATCTCTGCCCACCGCACCCCTGCCGCCGCCGAGCAATTCGCCTCTTCCGCTCTGGAAAACGGCTTTGGCGTGGTCATCGCCGCCGCTGGAAAGGCCGCCCATCTGGCCGGTGTACTGGCTGCCTATACCACCCTTCCCGTCATCGGCGTACCCATCAAGACCTCCATGATGGGGGGACTGGACTCCCTTCTCTCCATGGTCCAGATGCCCAAGGGCATCCCTGTGGCCTGTGTGGCCGTGGACGGCGCCGATAACGCGGCCATTCTTGCCGCCCAGATGTTGGCCCTCTCCGATGGAGATCTGGCCCAAAAGCTCTCTGCCTTCAAGGTCCAGATGGCTGACGAGGTGGCCGAGAAGGACCGCCATATCGGCGAGAAGCTGTAAATCCTGCGATCTGATCCTGACAATATAGAACAAAAAGGAGCAAAAGAGAAATGGCTTACGAGAAGAAAGAGCAGCTTTATGAGGGGAAGGCCAAAAAGGTCTACGCCACCAACGACCCCGAGGTGGTCATCGTCTCCTATAAGGATGACGCCACCGCCTTCAATGGCCTGAAAAAGGGAACCATCACCGGCAAGGGCGCCATCAACAACCGTATGACCAACAACCTGATGCGCCGTCTGGAGGAAAAGGGCGTGCCCACCCACTATGTGGAGGAGCTCAACGACCGGGAGACCGCTGTGAAAAAGGTATCTATCGTCCCTCTGGAGGTCATTGTCCGCAATATCTCCGCCGGCTCCTTTGCCAAGCGTTACGGTGTGGAAGAGGGCATCGTCTTTGACGAGCCCACCTTCGAGTTCTCCTATAAGAACGACGACCTGGGCGACCCCCTGCTCAACACCTCTCACGCCCTGGCCCTGAAGCTGGCCACCCGGGAGGAGATCGCCCTCATCCGCAAGTACACCATGATGGTCAATGACCTTCTGAAGGGCTTTATGAAGGAGATCGGTATCGACCTGGTGGACTTCAAGCTGGAGTTCGGCAAGACCAGCGACGGCACCATTGTCCTGGCCGATGAGATCAGCCCTGATACCTGCCGGCTCTGGGATGAAAAGACCCACGAGAAGCTGGATAAGGACCGCTTCCGCCGGGATCTGGGCGGCGCCGAGGAGGCCTATGAGGAGGTCATGCGCCGTCTGATGGGAGATCTCTGAGGATGGGCGGTTTCTTTGGCGCCGTCTCCCGGCAGGACTGCGTGCTGGACCTCTTCTTCGGAACCGACTACCACTCCCACCTGGGCACCAAGCGGGGCGGCATGGCGGTCTGCGACGCCCAAGACGGCTTTCAGCGTCAGATCCACAACATCGAGAACACCCCCTTCCGCACCAAGTTTGAGAAAGATCTGGCCGATTTCCACGGCCACGCCGGTATCGGCTGCATCAGTGACACCGATCCCCAGCCTCTGCTGGTGCGCTCACATCTGGGGCTCTACGCCATCACCACCGTGGGCATCATCAACAATGCCGACGCCCTGGTGGAGAAGTACTTCTCCGACCACGGCCATCAGTTCATGGCCATGAGCTCCGGCAAGGTCAACGCCACCGAGCTCACCGCCGCCCTCATCAACCAGTGCGATGACCTGGTGTCCGGAATCCGCCACGCCCAGGATGAGATCGACGGCTCCTGCACCATCCTGATCCTGGACAGGCAGGGCATCATCGCCGCCCGGGACAAGCTGGGCCGGCTGCCGGTATTGGTGGGCCAGGGGGAAAAGGGCTGCTGTGTCTCCTTTGAGTCCTTTGCCTACCATAAGCTGGGCTATGCCGACGCCTATGAGCTTGGTCCCCGTGAGATCGTCCGCATCACCGCCGACGGCTGGGAGGTCCTCTCCCCCGCCGGAGAGGAGATGAAAATCTGCGCTTTCCTCTGGACCTACTATGGCTATCCCAACTCCAATTATGAGGGAGTGAATGTGGAGGTCATGCGCTACCGCAACGGCGAGATTATGGCCCGGGATGAGGTCCAGAAGGGCAAGCTCCCCAAGGTGGACTATGTAGCCGGCGTCCCAGACTCCGGTGTCCCCCACGCCATTGGCTTCTCCAACCGCAGCGGAAAGCCCTTCGCCCGCCCCTTTGTCAAATACACCCCCACCTGGCCCCGTTCCTTCATGCCCGCCAGTCAAGAGGTCCGCAACCAGGTGGCCAAAATGAAGCAGATCCCCGTCCCTGAGCTCATCGAGGGAAAAAAGCTTCTCTTTGTGGATGATTCCATCGTCCGGGGCACCCAGCTCAGGGAGACGGTGGAATTTCTCTACGAATCGGGGGCCGCTGAGGTCCATATGCGCTCGGCCTGTCCTCCCATCATGTATGGCTGCAAATACCTCAACTTCTCCCGCAGCAACTCCGACATGGAGCTGCTGGCCCGAAAGACCATCCAGGAGCTGGAGGGTGACGAGGGCCAAAACCACCTGGAGGAGTACGCAGACGCCTCCACCGAGCGGGGCGGCTGCATGCTCAAGGCCATTTGCGAGAAAATGGGCTTTGACTCCCTGGGCTATCAGTCCCTGGAGGGGCTACTGGAGGCCATTGGCATCGACCGCAGCAAGATCTGCACCTATTGCTGGACTGGAAAGGAGTAGTACGCACCTGCCCCACGTCCCATCCCATTGAAAAAGGAAGTACCGATCATGTCTACCCTTCACGAAGAATGTGGCGTTTTTGGCCTGTACGTAGACGGTATGGAGCATGCCGCCGGCTGCGTCTATAACGCCCTTTACGCCCTTCAGCACCGGGGCCAGGAGAGCGCCGGTATCGCCATCAATGACGATGGCGTCATCACCAGCCACAAGGACGTGGGACTGGTCAGCGAGGTATTCACCCCAGAGATTTTAGAACACCTGGGTACCGGCAGCATGGCTGTGGGCCATGTGCGCTATGCCACTACCGGCCGGAAGAGCCGCTCCAACGCTCAGCCCATGGTCATCAACCATGTGAAGGGCACCATGGCCCTGTGTCACAACGGCAACCTGACCAACGCCGCCGAGCTCCGGGAAAAGCTGGAGCTCTCCGGCGCCATCTTCCACACCACCAGTGACACTGAGGTTATCGCCTATACCATTACCGGCGCCCGTCTGAAGACCCCCTCCATTGAGGCCGCTGTCTCCGCCGCCATGGAGGTCATCCAGGGGGCCTATTCCCTGGTGCTCCTCTCGCCCCGCAAGCTCATCGCCGCCCGAGACCCCAACGGCTTCCGTCCCTTGTGTATCGGCACCCTGGGCGGCGGCTATGTCTTCGCCTCTGAAAGCTGTGCTCTGGATGCCATCGGCGCCCGCTTTCTCCGTGACGTGGAGCCCGGTGAGATCGTGGTGGTTGACAAGGACGGTCTGCGGAGCATCAAAGACCACTGCGGCAAGCGGAAGAGCAGCCTGTGCGTCTTCGAGTTCATCTACTTCGCCCGGCCGGACTCGGTCATCGACGGCGCCGGCGTCCACGAGGCCCGGCTCCGGGCTGGCTCTTTTCTGGCTCTGGAGCACCCCGTTCAGGCCGACATCGTCATTGGTGTCCCCGACTCCGGTATCGACGCCGCCATCGGCTATGCCCGGCAGTCCGGCATCCCCTACGGCACCGGCTTTATCAAAAACAAGTATATCGCCCGCACCTTCATCGCTCCGGGTCAGAAGAACCGGGAGGACAAGGTCCGCATCAAGCTCAACCCCATCTCCTCCGTGGTCCGGGGCAAACGGGTGGTCATCGTGGATGACTCCATCGTCCGCGGCACCACATCGGCCCGGATCGTACGCCTTCTGCGGGAGGCCGGCGCCACCGAGGTTCATATGCGGATTTCCGCCCCTCCTTTCCTCTACCCCTGCTACTTCGGCACGGATATAGATTCCCGGGACCATCTCATCGCCTGCAACCATACGGTGGATGAGATCAGCTCCATCATTGGCGCGGACTCTCTGGGCTATCTCAGTGTGGAGAGCGCCCACAAGCTGGCCAACGGCTGTCACTGCACCTTCTGTGACGGCTGCTTCACCGGACACTACCCTGTTCCGGTGCCGGCGGCCCGGGAAAAATTCCGCTTCGAGCGCAAGCTCAGTCAAACCTGACATTGAGGAGGTTTCCCACATGAAAAACTCCCATTCCGATTCCTACGCCGCTGCAGGCGTGGATGTGACCGCCGGCTATGAGGCGGTAGACCGCATCAAGCCTATGGTGGAGTCCACCTATATCCCCGGCGTTATCGGAACCCTGGGCGGCTTCGGGGGGCTTTTTGCCCCTGATGTGTCCGGCATGAAAAAGCCGGTGCTGGTCTCCGGCACCGACGGCGTCGGCACCAAGCTGCGCCTGGCCCAGCTCATGAACAAGCACGATACCATCGGCATTGACTGTGTGGCTATGTGTGTCAACGATATTATCTGTGGCGGCGCCGCTCCGCTCTTCTTCCTGGACTACATCGCCTGCGGCAAAAATGACCCTGGACGCATTGCCGACATTGTCTCCGGCATCACAGAGGGCTGCCGCCAGGCCGGCTGCGCCCTGGTAGGGGGTGAGACCGCCGAGCATCCCGGCCTCATGGCCGACGACGACTATGACGTGGCTGGCTTTTCTGTGGGCATCGTGGATGAGGAGAAGATCATCGACGGCAAGGACCTCGTGCAAGGAGATGTGCTCATCGGCCTGGGCTCCTCTGGGGTCCACTCCAACGGCTTTTCTCTGGTGCGCAAGGTCTTGGATGTGGAGCACGCCGACCTGTATGCGCCCGTGGACGAGCTCAACGGTAAGAGCCTGGGGGAGACGCTGCTGACCCCCACCCGCATCTATGTCAAGTCTGTTCAGTGCCTGCTGAAAAACGGTATCCACGTCAAGGCCATCAGTCACATCACCGGAGGCGGACTCTATGAGAACGTGCCTCGGATGATGAAGGATGGCCTCACCGCCCGGATCGAGACCTCCGCCTTCCCTGTCCCACTCATCTTCGGCCTCATCGCCAAGCGTGGGGGCATCCCCACGCGGGACATGTACAACACCTTTAATATGGGTGTGGGGCTCATCCTGGCCATACCCAAGGACGAGGTGGGCCAGGCCAAAGAGATCCTCTGCCGCTGTGGTGAGCGGGCCTACATCATTGGCTCCGTGGTCAGCGGCGACGCCGGGGTGTAGCTGGTATGAGCAGCAAGCGCATCGCCGTGCTGGTCTCCGGCGGCGGCACCAATCTCCAGGCTCTCATTGACGCCCAGCGGGCTGGAAAACTCCAGGGAGGAGAGATCGTGGCCGTCCTCTCCTCCAAGTCTGGCGCCTATGCGCTGGAGCGGGCGGCGCGGGCCGGTATCCCCGGCTATGTGGTGGCCCGGAGGGACTTTCCCTCCAACCAGGCCATGACCCTGGCCCTGGTGGAGCGGCTTCAGGCGCTGGACATCGACCTGGTGGTATTGGCCGGCTTCCTGCACATCCTGACATCGGAGATGGTGGCCGCCTACCCCAATGCCATCCTCAACGTCCACCCAGCCCTCATCCCCTCCTTCTGCGGCAAGGGCGCCTATGGGCTCCATGTCCATGAACAGGCCCTCGCCTATGGGGTAAAGGTCACCGGCGCTACCGTCCACTTTGTCAACGAGGAGCCTGACGGCGGGCCCATCGTCCTCCAAAAGGCAGTGTCTATCCGGGAAGGGGATACCCCTGAGCTTCTCCAGCGCCGGGTCATGGAGGAGGCCGAGTGGATCATTCTGCCCCAGGCCGTCTCTCTCTTCTGCCAGGACCGGCTGAGCGTGGAGGGGCGTATCGTCCATATCAAGGAGGTTTGACCATGATCGATCTCAAGGAATATCTGAGTAAGAACCCCTACCCTGGCCGCGGCATCCTGCTGGGCCGTTCCGCCGACAACTCCAGAGCTGTCATCGCCTATTTCATCATGGGCCGCAGCGAAAACAGCCGCAACCGCATCTTTGAGACCACCGACGACGGCATTCGCACCAGGGCCTTTGACGAGTCCAAAATGACCGACCCCTCCCTCATCATTTATCACCCCGTTCGGGTGGTGGACGGCACCACCATCGTTACCAACGGCGATCAGACCGACACGGTGGCCGACGCCTTCCGGGCTGGGACCGGCTGGGTCCGGGCCCTGCGCACCCGGGAATTTGAGCCCGACGGCCCCAACTACACCCCCCGCATCTCCGGCATGGTCCGGCCCGACGGCTCCTACCGTCTGTCCATTCTCAGGTCCGCCGACGGCGATCCCGCCTGCTGTCAGCGCTTCTTCTTCGAGTACGACACCCCCATCGCCGGACAGGGCCACTTTATCAGCACCTATGAGACAGACGGTGATCCTCTCCCCTCCTTCCAGGGGACACCCAAGGCCGTCGCCGTGGGGAACCAGCGTCTAAAGGACTTTGGCGATGGACTGTGGGAGAGCCTCAACACCGACAACAAGGTATCCCTCTTCGTGCGGTACATCGACCTGAAGAGCGGCGAGACGGAATCCCTCATCTACAACAAGCACAGCTGAGCACAGGGAGGTTGAAAACATGACGGAACTGGAACTGAAATACGGATGCAACCCCAACCAGAAGCCTGCCCGCATTTTTATGGAGCAGGGTGAGCTGCCCATCAAGGTCCTCAATGGCAAGCCCGGCTATATCAATTTTCTGGATGCCCTCAACTCCTGGCAGCTGGTGAGGGAGCTCAAGACCGCCACCGGCCTGCCCGCCGCCGCCTCCTTCAAACACGTCTCCCCCGCCGGCGCCGCCGTTGCCAAGGAGCTTACCGACGTGGAGAGGCAGATCTACTTTGCCCAGGATATGGAGCTTACTCCACTGGCCTCAGCCTATGTGCGGGCCAGAGGCGCCGACCGGCTGTGCTCCTACGGCGACTGGGCCGCCCTCTCCGATGTCTGTGACGCCGCCACTGCCCGCTTTCTGGCCCTGGAGGTCTCCGACGGCGTCATCGCCCCCGGCTATACCGATGAGGCTCTGTCCATCCTCAAAACCAAGCGCAAGGGCGGCTTCAATGAGGTGGAGATCGACCCCAACTATGTCCCCAAGCCCGTGGAGCACAAGGACGTCTTCGGTATCACCTTTGAGCAGGGCCGCAACAATTTTGAGATCAATGAGGGCCTGCTCAGCAACATTGTTACCTCCAATAAGGATCTGCCCCAGGCTGCCCGCCGGGACATGCTCCTCTCCCTTATCACTCTCAAGTACACCCAGTCCAACTCCGTGTGCTACGTGAAGGACGGCATGACCATCGGTGTGGGCGCCGGGCAGCAGAGCCGCATTCACTGCACCCGCCTGGCTGGCAGCAAGGCCGATACCTGGTGGCTGCGCCAGCATCCCAAGGTCCTGAGCCTCCGGTTTGTGGACGGCATCCGCCGCCCCGACCGGGACAACGCCATCGAC